>PAHS01000021.1 GCA_002711145.1 Marinovum sp.
TTACCTAACTTTTCAAGCAACTCCTCTGGGCTTAATTGCATTTCATCAACTATACGTTCAGCAGCACTATCAACACTCTCGTGTGCCGCTTCACTCATCGCTTCCGCACGTGCCCTGGCTTCTCTAAGACTTGATGCTGATCGCTCGGCTTCTCGCTCTTTTTCAACATGGTCACGCAGAATACTTTCGGCGCTTATTAGATTATTCTGAGCCACATTTTTGTTATTATTTGCGTCCTTTATTAATAATAAAACTTCATCTCGTCGCTTTGAAAGGTTTTCAGGTTCGGCAAGCGCATTTTGTAACTGCTCTTTATTATCATCTTGCCTTTGAATTAATTCCTCGTTCCGTTTTTCTGCTGTTTCTAATCGATAGTTCCAACCACTTAGCCCTTTTGCAACTTCCTGCATCCGCTTGGTGCGCTCATCACCCTCTCGGCGCACCTCATCATGTAAAGCTCTTTGCGACAACATTGCTGCTCGATGCAATTCGACACTATTTTTTGCTTCTTCAACCGCTGCTTTTGCATCCTCTAAGTTAGCAAGCTCATCTAATACCTTGTTGGCATCGACCATTTGGGTTTCAGTGACTTCAAGATCTTTTTTATGCCGCGAAAGAGTCATTGATGATGTCTCAAGAAGATTTACTGCCAGGCTTAGCTCCGCCTCAGCTCGATTTTGGGCCCTTTGAGCTTCTGATAGATCGCTATCTGCGTCCTTCATTCGATCCCTAGCAGCCCTAACACTCTGAGTGTCGTCAGCAAGTCTTTTTGTCAAAGTTTCATGCGCTGCTTTTGAAGCTTCTAGTTGAACATTCGCTCGCTCGTTAAGCTGCTTTAATTCCTCTAATCTATTTAATTGCTCCAAACGCAATGAAGTTGCCGTAGGAGCATCTTCAGACCATGCCCTGAAGCCGTCCCACCGCCAAAGATCCCCGTCAGTAGANACGAGCCTTTGACCAGGTTTTAACAGCCGCTGCAACTTGGGCCCATCATCTGCATCGACTAGACCGATTTGGGANATCCGTCGATTTAAAACCTCTGGTACAGACACGTGATGGGTTAANGGGGTAACGCCAGCCGGTAAATCTTGCTCAATTGGAAGTTCTTCNAGAGAGATCCACCCTGATGGGCCATCTTCCTGCACTTGCGGCGATCTCAAATCATCAGCTAACGCTGCACCAAGAGCTTTTTCAAAACCATGTTCAACTTGAAGTCTATCAATTACCTGCCCACCTTCCATAGTATCTCTCTCTAGGATTTTCGCTAATGCAGAGACTTCAGCACTTATGGCATTGGCTTCGCCTTCGGCCGAAGACAATGCAGCCCTGGCATCCACTTCAAGCGCCTGTGTTTGATTTCTCGTCTCTTCTGATGTAATTAAACTTTCATCAGCCTCCTTACTTTCAAGCATAGCTGCCTGAAAAGATTTTTCTGCCAGGTTTAGATCATCTTTTGTTTTTTCTTGTGCCTTTAGAGCCTCTGTTCTGGATGCCTCGGCAGCAAGCGCCTCTGATTTATGCCTGCTAATTAAAACCTCAATCTCTTGCGAATACCTTTCTGCAGATTGATGACGCGCTGCTAAACGAGCCACGTCTTCTGTCATTTGAGAAAGTTTGGCTTCTTTCTCTTGCAAATTATGTGATGCTTCATGCGCCTGTTCGGCAGCTTTCTTTACTTTCGTATCATGTCCTTCAGAAGCTTTCTCCAGTTGAGCCGCTTCCCACTCGAGGCTTTTTATTGTTTCTGCCGCATCGCTATTTAACTCTGCTTCGCGATCTAAATCCAAAGTTAATTGGCTTAGACGGGTATTTATCGTTTCTATTCTAGCTTTTGCATCGGCCTCTTTTGTACCCAAAGTATCTCGTTCAACTTCCAACCTTTGAAGTAAAGAAGAGGCAATGGCTTCTTTTTCTCTTAAAGGAGGAATTTTTGCCTCAGCATCGGAGCGTAAGGAAGAAAGCTCTCTGACGGCTTGCTCACTTTTGGAAGCTTTGATTGTACATTCCTGTAACTCTTGTTGAGATTTTAGCCTTGTTTCGTCAGCTTCTTTCCAACGGCGATAAAGCAGTACCCCTTCTGCATCAATTAATTCCTGCATAATCTCACGGTATCGTTTGGCTTGCCTTGCTTGACGTGAAAGTTGATGCAATTGGGTTGCGAGTTGCTCTAAGACGTCATCAACTCTTACAAGATTTGTCTCTGCACCTTTAAGCTTTAACTCAGCCTCATGTCGACGCTGGTAAAGTCCAGATATTCCAGCAGCTTCCTCCAGAACCCTTCGCCTATTTTGAGGTTTGGCATTTATTAATTCCGCAATCTGTCCTTGCCGAACCAACGCAGGCGAATGCGCGCCTGTAGAGGCATCAGCGAAAAGCATTTGAACATCGCGAGCTCTAACATCCTTGCCAGAAGCTTTAAATGCACTCCCTATATCCCTTGTAATCCGCCGGACGATTTCGATTATATCGTCATCATTGAATGCTTTTGGAGCCAGTCGCTCACTATTGTCCAGTATTAAGGACACCTCAGCGAAATTTTTAGCAGTTCGTGTTGCTGCTCCAGCGAAGATGACGTCCTCCATTCCGCCACCACGCATTGCTGTTGGCCTATTTTCTCCCATCACCCAACGAATAGCCTCCAAGAGATTAGATTTGCCACAACCATTAGGGCCTACAATACCTGTCAGTCCATCTTGAATAACTAATTCAGTCTGATCTACAAAGCTTTTAAAACCTGTCAAACGCAGTTTGGAGAAGTGCAATTATATACCCATGATTATTGATTCTGTTTCTAAATGGATGAAGCTCAATTAAGTTTAAGTCAACCAATCCTATACCGCATATGGAAGAAAATAAACAATTATCCACAACATATCGTACATATCGTGTAAGCTACCAGTGAAAACCTGAAAATAACGTTTGGAAAATAAATGATGCATCAAATAGACTATGCAGATCCAAGACATCCACAGATAACCAGACTTTTGACCCAAAGTCATATGTTAATGGATGAATTATTTCCAAATGAGGCAAACAGCTATCTTGAGGTAGAAAGTCTTTTAGAGAAGAGAGTACATTTTTTTGCCGCAAAGGAAAAAAATAATAAATACGTAGGCTGTGGCGCGTTTGTACTTTTTAAGCATTATGCCGAAATTAAATCGATGTTCGTAGACCCAGACTATCGTGGTCAGAGTATTGGGGACGCACTCCTATCTCATATGTTAAATGCCCTATCTGATAAAGGCGTGTCTGTAGTGAAATTGGAAACAGGTACGCTACTAAAAAGCGCTCTGACTTTATATCAAAAGCATGGTTTCAAATATTGCGATGCCTTTGCTAACTATACTGAAAATAATTACTCTCTTTTTATGGAAAAAGAATTGATAATCTAATCAGAGGTATTTTTACCTAATTTTGAAATAAATATTTACACATTTTCGATCTTGGGTTTAAAAGCTCATCAATTACATTAAAATGATGGGCGTTCGGCTGAATTGTTAATTCACATTTCCATTTTTTTGATAGTAGTTTAGCTTGTTGTAAGAACGCAGGACGTTCATCTGCTCCGACCCAAACCCCCGTATTTACTTCGATTGGTATATAGAGAGCGGGGCTTTCAGAAATTGCAGAGCCTTCTGATAGGTTTAAATCTGAATTTAAATCTGTAAAAATTAAGGGCTGTAAATCGGCAAGTGGCGAAATTGGTACAACGCGCCTTAACCGAAGAGAAACGTTTTCAGGCAACACTTTTCCGCATAACATTCTGGATACGAGATGCCCACCAGCTGAGTGGCCTGCGAGCACTATAGGACCCGAATCTACTATGTTAGCTATCGCGATAATGCACTTAGCTATATCTAATGTAATCTGAGCAATGCTGACCTCTGGACATAATCTATAACTAGGTATTACCGAGACAAAGCCATTATCCAATGCACCCAACGATAGATGTGACCAGGTCGACTTATCAAAAGCCCTCCAATAGCCACCATGTATAAAAACGAAAACGCCTGTGGTTCCTTTTTTTGGATAGAAAATATCCATTTTTTCCCGATCAGAAGGCCCGTACGGAATATCTAACTCTACAGTGGAAAAGAAAGCTCTTTCATTTCGGAAATTAGTAGCTTTCTTTTGCCATTTTTCCGGAAAAGATTTTGCGTTACTTATNTATTTTGCATTNNCGTAATCATCACTTAAGTCAACTTCCAACAAATTTTCTCTTCCTATNGTTTCAAAAACGGAATACCTCTACTACTGCTGTATGGAATATCTACTCGGAGGAAGCGAATGTCTACCAAAACCACAAATCTTGCTAATTTGTTAAGTGATACCTCTCTACTAGAAACAAAAGGATACTTGGCAGGCAAATGGGTAACTGGAGATAAAAATCAAACTTTTGATGTAATTAATCCAGCGAGAGGGGATACTATTGCTAAGGTTGCAAATCTTAGTCGTGAACAGATCTCAGCCGCCATAGATATTGCTTATGAAGCGCAAAAAGAGTGGGCTAAAAAAACCGGCAAGGAAAGAGCAACTATCCTANGGCGTTGGTTTGAGCTGATGATGGAAAATTCTGAAGATTTAGCAAAAATTTTAACTGCAGAGCAAGGGAAACCAATGGCAGAGTCTATGGGTGAGATTGCTTATGGTGCCTCTTTCATAGAATTTTTTGCTGAAGAAGCCAAAAGAGTATATGGAGAATTTATCCCTGGTCATCAAAAAGATAAACGCATAATGGTTTTCAAGCAACCAATTGGCGTTGCAGCATCCATCACTCCGTGGAACTTTCCAAATGCGATGATCACAAGGAAAGCAGGACCTGCACTAGCTGCTGGATGTGCGTTTGTGGCAAGGCCAGCATCAGAGACCCCCCTATCAGCTCTGGCACTGGGGGTGCTAGCTGAAAGAGCAGGACTGCCAAAAGGTGTTCTCTCAATTCTACCGTCCTTAGATGCCTCAGGGACCGGCAAGGAATTCTGTGAAAACCAAAAGGTACGTAAACTTACGTTCACGGGCTCAACAGAAGTTGGTCGCATTTTATTGGCGCAAGCGGCAAATAACGTTTTAAAATGTTCCATGGAGTTAGGTGGTAATGCTCCATTTATTGTCTTTGACGATGCCGACTTGGATGCTGCCGTTGAGGGCGCAATTATGTGNAAATTCCGGAATAACGGTCAAACATGTGTATGCGCNAATAGAATCTACGTGCAGACTGGTGTGTACAAAAANTTNGCGGAAAAGCTAAAGTTGGCAGTGTCTGAACTGAAAGTGGGTGACGGTTTTGACCCTAAAACCACATTGGGGCCACTCATTGGTTCGAATGCAGTCAAAAAAGTAAATTCACATATAGAAGACGCAATATCAAAAGGCGCTGAATCGATCTATTGTGGGACTGGTGAAAAGGAAGACGGAAACTTTATTAATCCAACTATTTTAACCGGCGTGACAAAAAATATGAGAGTAGCCACCGAAGAGACATTTGGACCGCTTGCTCCATTGTTCGAATTTTCTACCGTTGAAGAAGTTATTGCATTAGCAAATGACACAATCTTTGGCCTTGCGTCATATTTTTACGCAAAAGATTTGAGCCGCGTCTATCAGGTAGCCGAAGCACTAGAATATGGAATTGTAGGCGTAAATACTGGCATAATCTCAACAGAATTAGCACCTTTTGGAGGTGTCAAACAGTCCGGACTTGGCCGAGAAGGTAGTCACTACGGAATAGATGATTACTTGGAAATGAAATATGTTTGTTTGAGCGTTTAAGTTTTCAGTATACCGGTAAGTCAATTTGCTGTTTTAAAATATTCAGATAAAAAAGCTATACAATTTCAAAATCGTCTGGATAAAAAAATTGGGCAAATCAAAAGTGGGTAAAAAAAATATTAATGGATGGATCATAGTCGACAAACCGACTGGTATAACTTCGACAGCCGTAGTGAATAAAATTAAATGGGCATTCGACGCAAAAAAAGCAGGGCANGCGGGTACTTTAGATCCAAATGCTACNGGCATATTAGCAATAGGTCTAGGTGAAGCAACAAAAACTATCCCTTATGTTACCAACCAGTCAAAGTGTTATTCTTTTGAAGTGAAGTGGGGTGAAGCGACAAATTCTGATGATTCAGACGGGGAGATTACGGAAAGATCCAATGTGAGACCATCAGAGCAAGATATACTAACTACACTTCCTCTATTTCAGGGTAGAATAGAGCAAAAACCCCCTTTATTCTCTGCAGTAAAAATAAATGGAAAGCGAGCATATGAGCTGGCAAGGAAGGGTGAAAATTTTGATATAGCGCCCAGAACTTTATTTGTAAGTAGCCTTAAATTAGAAAAATATATTAGCCAGAATAACGCTCATTTTACATTAGAGTGCGGTAAAGGTGGCTATGTTCGCGCAATTGCCAGAGATCTTGGATTAAAAATGGGGTGTTATGGCCATGTTACGTCGTTACGACGAATATCATCAGGGTCTTTTGACTTATCAATGGCGGCTGAATTAGATGACATAATAAAATTAAGTAAATCACCAGGTTTAAATAATTTCCTCTATCCGCTCGAGCTAGGCCTCACATCGATGAAACAAGGAACTTGTACTTCATCTGAAGCTGAGAAAATTAAGAATGGCAACTCTTCTCCCATCTTTTGCGAAGATGCAAAATGTGGGGAAGAAATCTGGGTTAGCTATCGTGAAACACCTCTTGCGATAGGGAAGTATGAAGCCGGTGTATTTCTACCAAAAAAAGTTCTGAATTTAACTAAAAGTGAGCTCAATGATAACCAAGGAATTTCTGAAAGATGATGCTTTTTCAAAAGCAACGTATTCAAATTGTAAGAGATATAGGTATTGCCTCTCCAGAGAATGGGATGCTGCTAAAAAAATAGCTCATTTTATAATGCTTAATCCGTCGACCGCGACCGAGTACCAGAATGATCCCACTGTAGAGCGATGTGAACGACGCGCAAGAACACTCGGTTATGGCGGGTTTTCTGTTACTAATATTTTCGCTTGGCGGGATACAGATCCAAAAAAAATGGAAAGAGCTATTGACCCAATTGGCCCAGAAAACGATAGCATGATTTTAAAAACATGCTTGAATGCAGACATTAATATTGCTGCATGGGGTATACATGGAAGCCATCGTGCGAGAGATGTAGAAGTAAAAAGAATTTTTTATGAGGCGAAATTAAGGGTATTTAGTTTGGGGCTCACAAAGTTAGGATACCCAAAGCATCCACTNTACATCAGTTATGAAGTTAGACCCCAGATATGGTTAAACGGTGATAATGTTAGTTAAGAGCCTCCGAATTATGTGTGGGCAATCCTATCAATTTGTACTTAATTAAAGTACTTCACATTCTTGGTATATTAAAATAGAAGCCACGTGATGAGTGATTCATCACAATGAAACGGTCTTGCTGGACGACATCCTGGCTTGTACCACAATTTTAGAGGATANTGCGTTGTCGATTACTGCAGAAGAAAAAGCTAAAGTTTTAAAAGAGTATGCAACAAAAGACGGAGACACTGGTTCGCCAGAAGTTCAAGTTGCAATTCTTACATCAAGAATTAACACATTAACTGAGCATTTCAAAACCCATAAAAAAGATAACCATTCTCGCAGAGGGTTATTGAAGATGGTGGCTCAAAGACGTAAACTTCTTGATTTCTTAAAGAACAAAGAAGAGCAGCGATATAAAGATCTTATAGGTCGCCTGAGTATTCGAAGATAATCAGGTTAATTATTTTCTAACACTTCCAAAGCATTGTCTATTGGGAGAATATAAGCACTTTGAGTAATTATTTTTCGTCGCTTTCAATCCTTTTCCCGGTGTTATATATGCTCTTCAAGAACCTATTGTGCTGGTGACCGCAGTACGGTGTAAATTAATTGGTCAGGGGGAATTCTTCCCTGTTGGAATGGCTATTCAGCCTAATTAGGATACGTAGATGTTTGATGTAATAAAAAAATCAATTGAATGGGGTGAGGAAACTCTCACATTAGAAACTGGAAAAGTAGCTCGACAAGCCGACGGGACAGTTATTGCTACACTTGGTGAAACTTCAGTAATGGCGAATGTAACATTTGCAAATGAAATGAGAGAAGGGCAGGATTTCTTCCCTCTGACTGTACACTACCAAGAAAAATACTATGCTGCGGGAAAAATACCAGGTGGCTTTTTCAAACGAGAGGCAAGGCCTTCAGAAGCTGAAACTTTAACAGCCAGGCTTATAGACAGACCAATAAGACCTTTGTTCGTCGAAGGCTTTAAACACGAAGTTTTGGTGATGTGCACTGTACTATCTCATGATTTGGTCAACTCACCAGACGTTGTAGCTCTGATAGCAGCTTCTGCCGCACTNACCCTTTCCGGCGTACCCTTCATGGGACCAATTGCAGCCACTAGNGTCGGTTTTGAAAATGGTGATTATATTTTGAACCCAACAGTAGACGATATGCAAGGCCTCAAAAATAACCCAGATCAACGCTTAGATTTGGTGGTCGCTGGAACCAAAGATGCTGTAATGATGGTAGAGTCTGAAGCATACGAGTTGTCTGAAGATGAGATGCTCGGCGCAGTAACTTTTGCNCATAAGCAAATACAGCCTGTAATAGATTTAATAATTGACCTAGCAGAAGATGCTGCAAAAGAACCTTTTAATTTTGAGGCACCAGATTTTTCAGTTTTACTGAAAAATGTAAAAAAACTTGGTGAGAAGAAAATGCGGACTGCATTTGCAATCACTGANAAGCAAGAACGGCAATTAGCAGTAGCTGATACTCGCGAATATATAAANTCAAAATTATCAGATGAAGAATTAGAGGATCCTAATCTTGGATCAGCGATGAAGAAACTGGAAGCCGGTATCTTGAGAGGCGACGTAGTCAAAGGCGGTAAACGTATAGATGGTAGATCTACCACAGATATTCGCCAAATAATTTCGGAAACTGGTCTCCTACCAAGAACACATGGTTCTGCCCTGTTCACACGTGGTGAAACTCAGGCCCTTGTAGTTACAACGCTTGGTACGGGCGACGACGAGCAAATTATAGATGCATTACACGGTAATTTTCGCTCCAACTTTTTGTTACATTATAACTTTCCTCCGTATTCTGTTGGAGAAGTTGGAAGAGTTGGACCAACGGGTCGAAGGGAAGTTGGGCACGGGAAGCTAGCATGGAGAGCACTCCAGGCTGTATTACCAGCAGCAACTGATTTTCCATATACAATCCGCGTTGTCTCCGAAATTACGGAGTCCAATGGGTCGTCNTCAATGGCNTCTGTCTGNGGAGGCTCACTAGCCATGATGGATGCTGGAGTTCCATTGAAAAGTCCTGTTGCAGGAGTAGCCATGGGTNTAATTCTTGAAGATGACGGATCTTATGCAGTGTTAACAGACATTCTTGGNGATGAAGATCACCTTGGTGATATGGATTTCAAAGTNGCGGGTACTGAAAATGGTATTACGTCTCTTCAAATGGATATCAAAGTCGCCGGGATAACACCGGAAATAATGAAACAAGCGCTGTCTCAGGCTAGAGATGGCCGAATGCATATTCTCCAAGAAATGTCGAAAGCGATTTCTGAAGCCGGTGATTTCAGTGTTCATGCACCTCGGATTGAAACTATGAAAGTTGCTACTGATAAAATTCGAGAAGTAATTGGGTCTGGCGGTAAAGTTATTCGTGAAATAGTGGAAACATCCGGAGCCAAAGTCGACATTAGCGATGATGGTACAATAAAAATTGCTTCTCCGGACGGCGCATCTATCCAAAAAGCATACGATATGATCCATTCCATCGTGGCAGAGCCAGAGGTCGGTAGCATATACACCGGGACGGTTGTGAAGTTGGTTGATTTTGGGGCTTTCGTCAACTTTTTTGGTAAGCGTGATGGTTTGGTTCACGTAAGTCAAATTGAGAACCGCCGCCTGAATCACCCTTCTGATGTATTGAAAGAAGGGCAAGAGGTTAAAGTTAAACTTGTGGGCCTTGATGATAGGGGCAAGGTTCGACTNTCAATGAAAGTTGTAGATCAGGACACGGGCGAAGAAATAGTGGAAGATAAAAAAGAGGCTTAGGCATTAATATGGAGAACGCCAAACGCTAATGGCGTTCTCTATTATATAACTAAACATTAAAAGTTTCGAAAATGTTAAAAATCTAGTACCACGCCTCTGGTATTTCCTTTTTTCTCCGAATTACGTATTCATGTAACTCTTCCTTTTTTGAAGCATCTAACAGTGGCGCTTCGTAGTTACCAAGCATATTATTCCAGCGTTCATAAGCGCGTTTGCGCATATCTTTACTTCCACTATCCTCCCAGCTTTCAACATTTTCACTGTCNGATAGTTTGGGTTCATAAAATGCCTCTTTATAATTTTGCATAGTATGGTCTGATCCTAAAAAGTGACCACCTGGTCTTACCTGATTATAAGCTTCACGTGCGAGAGCATTCTCATCCGTCTCAAGNCCTATGTGTAATAATTTCTGATAACTACCAAGCCTATCCGCATCCATAATCAGCTTTTCAAATCCTGTTACTAATCCGCCTTCAAGCCATCCNGCTGCATGTAGNGTAAAATTTGAGCCTGCCATCATCGTAGAATGCATGGAGTCAGCCGATTCAAANGCTGCCTGTGCATCCTCAATTTTAGAAGCNGTTAATGAACCCCCACACCTTAAAGGCAAACCTACTCGCCGTGCTAGCTGACCAATTACGTAGTTAGATAGCACTGGTTCTGGCATNCCAAATGTTGGTGCGCCAGATTTTAANGACATTGATGATAAAAAGTTACCCATAACAAAAGGTGCACCTTTATATACTAACTGAGTAAAGGCACAGCATACCATTACTTCTGCCATTGCTTGAGCGATTGCGGCTGTTGTACTTACTGGGCCCATTGCACCAGAAAGAATGAATGGGGTTACGACCATAGCTTGCCCACGACCAGAATATACCTGTATAGCCTCCGAAGCTACTTTATCGACTAGTAANGGTGAGTTAGTGTTTACATTTGCCATAATACANACATCGTTCTTCAACTTATCTGCCCCAAAGACTATTTCTACCATATCNATAGCATCTTGGGCTCGGCTCTTTTCTGTTATTGCGCCTAAATGAGGTTTATCAGAAAGTATCATGTGAGCCAGCATCATGTCTAAGTGCCGTTGACTTACAGGGATGTCTGTTGGCTCTGCAATTACAAAAGATCCATGATGAAGGTTTGGATGCATAAATGTTAATTTTACTAATTTCTGAAAGTCTTCTAATTTGGCATATCTACGACCACCTTTTAAGTCTCTTACGAAAGGTGCACCNTAGATTGGCGCAAAGACTTGGTTCACTCCTCCAATAGTTACGGAACGGTTTGGNTTTCTCGCATGTTGAGTAAACTCGCTTGGAGCAAAAGAACACAATTTCCGGATCAATTTTGCATCGGCTCGAATAAGATCTCCATACTCGCCGCAAGGCTTTATCCCAGCCTTCTGCCAAATACTTAAAGCGGTTGGATCATCACGGAAAGCTATACCTATATTTTCGATAAGCCAGTCTACCTGATCCTCGATAATTTGTAATTGCTCCTCGTCAAGTATATCAAAAAAGGGAATATTACGTTTTATGTATGGAGATGGACCTCCAAAAACTTCCTGATTTTTTCTTCTCTCAGATCTCTTACGCCTATTCATAAGTGCGCTCCATCTGATCTACTCCGTACNACCTTTAAAGTTTAAATNGCATCAGGAAATTTATATAATNATCAATTTCTGAGTTTTTCATTTTTTGGATCATAAGGGCTATCAGAGGTTACAACAGCATTCCATAACGTATTCTGAATTTTAACCTTCAACTTTTGACCTTCAACAGCAAAACTTGGATTAACATAGCCCATACCTATTGATTTTTCAAAAAAGACTGAATAACCACCAGAGGTTAATCTACCAATTCTTGTGGTTCCATCTTCAGCATAAAGTGCTTCGCGACCCCATGGGTCTGCATCCTTTGGCCCGTCAATTAGCAAAGTAATACATTTTGACCTTATACCAATTTTTTCCATTTGGGACTTACCGTTGAAATCTTTTGACATGTCCACGAAACGCGGAAGGTCAGCCTCTAGTGGTGTAGCATCCCTACCCAATTCAGTACCAAATGCTCGATACGATTTTTCTTGGCGCAACCAATTTTGAGCTCTAGCGCCCACCCATTTCAATTCGTATTTCTTGCCAACTGCTTCTAGAAGGTCAAAAAGATAATTTTGCATTTCAATTGGGTGATGTAATTCCCAGCCTAATTCTCCGGTGTAAGAAACTCGTATTGCATTAACTGAACACATACCTAGTTCCACTCTNTTANAACTAAGCCACGGGAACCTTGCGTTCGACAGGGCTGTAGTTTGATCCACGTCTCTAACAATTTCAGACAGAAAATCACGGGATTTGGGNCCGGCTACAGCAAAAACACCCCATTGTGATGTCACATCATGTATTTCAATATAACCAAACTCAGGAGACTTATCTTCCGCACATTTTATCAAATAGTCAGCATCATAATCCGTCCACGCACCTGCTGAAACAAGGTAGAACTCATCTTGCTTCAANCGAACTATCGTATACTCTGTTCTGGTTGTGCCNGAATTTGTCAAAGCATATGTTAAGTTAATACGNCCAACTTTTGGCAGTNNATTGCATGTNAACCAGTCTAAGAAGCTCAATGCACCAGGCCCTTTAACAATGTGCTTTGTGAAAGCCGTAGCATCGATCACGCCTACGCCATTTCTGATTGCCTTTGCTTCNGAAAGGGCATATTTCCACCAGGCCCCACGACGAAAGCTCCTGGAGTCATGATCAAAGTTATCATCTGCATCAGCAGGTCCAAAATAATTTGGACGCTCCCAACCATTAACCTGACCAAATTGTGCGCCCAATTTTTTCAAGCGATCATAAGCCGGAGAAGTTCNAAGAGGCCTACATGCTTTTCTTTCCTCATCAGGATGATGCAAAATATAAACATGCTCATAGCATTCTTCATTTTTTCGCGCAGCATACTCGGTGGTTATCCATTTTCCGTACCGCTTAGGGTCTAGCGAAGCCATATCAATCTCAGCTTCACCCTCTATCATCATCTGCGCTANATAATANCCTGTTCCACCAGCGGCTGTTATACCGAAACTAAAACCTTCTGCCAGCCAAAGGTTTCGTAAACCTGGTGCTGGACCAACTAGTGGGTTTCCATCGGGTGTGTAGCAAATAGGTCCATTAAAATCGTCCTTTAATCCCACATTTTCTGTAGATGGAATTCGATGGATCATTGATAAATATTCATNTTCAATACGATCTAAATCTAGTGGAAATAGATCAGCTCTGAAGCTATCTGGAACCCCATACTCAAATCGAGCTGGTGCATTTTTTTCATAGGGTCCCAATATCCAGCCACCTCGTTCTTCACGCACATACCACTTAGCGTCGGCGTCTCGTAGGACTGGGTGTTCCGAGTTGCCTTTGTCCCTGAACTTAACTANTTCTTTATCTGGCTCGGTAACAATGAACTGATGCTCAACTGGAATTGCTGGAATTTTAATTCCCAATAAAGCTGCCGTNCTTTGTGCATGATTTCCAGTGGCAGTAACCACGTGCTCTGCAACAATAGAAATTTTTTCATTGCTAGCGACTAAGTTACCACCCTTTTCAACCATTTTACTGCAAATAACTTCCCACNCGCATCCATTCCAATGATAAGAATCTACCTGCAATTTACGTTCAACGGATACACCTCTTTGCCTTGCTCCCTTAGCCATGGCCATTGTAACATCTGCTGGATTGATGTACCCATCTGTCGGGTGATAAATTGCTCCAACTAAATCCTCTGTTCGCACTAACGGCCAACGATCCTTNATTTGGTTTGGTGTCATCCATTCGAATGGNACATCGCACGTTTCAGCTGTAGATGCGTATAACATGTACTCATCCATTCGTTCCTGACTTTGTGCCATGCGAAGATTTCCAACCACAGAGAACCCTGCGTTCAATCCAGTTTCAGCTTCAAGCATTTTGTAAAATTCGACAGAGTACTGATGAATATGCGTTGTTGCATACGACATGTTAAACAANGGAAGAAGCCCTGCAGCATGCCATGTTGACCCAGATGTTAATTCGTCACGCTCTANGAGCATAACATCATTCCAGCCTCCTTTGGCCAAATGATAAGCAATTGATGCTCCTACAGCGCCACCACCTACTACGACTGCTTTGACGTGGGTTTTCATTATGCTCTCCTACAGATAATATTTTCTCCNACATTATNGTACTTAAACACCGAGCCCAGCCGACATTAAAAAACAAAAATACGACTTTTGCCCTTATTTTAGATTTACATTTATCACTAGATAAGTATCTATTTTCAGTTAATTTTATTGCTTATATCAAAGTGAAATAATCATTTTGTGATTAGTTTGACCTTTATCTAAAAGCGGTTGCAGCGTATAAGNTTATTTCTAAGANCTACATTAGAATCGTAATTGGTTAAATTTAATTAACAAAGGCACGAACTTATGGTTGGGTTATCAAGNATCACCGGAATTTTATCGCAAGATATGGCAATAGATCTGGGAACTGCAAACACCCTCGTTTATGTGAAAGGCAGAGGNGTAATCTTATCTGAACCATCAGTGGTAGCCTACCATGTTAAAGACGGGAGTAAGAAAGTCCTGGCCGTTGGAGAAGACGCAAAATTAATGCTGGGTCGTACCCCAGGTAGCATCGAAGCTATACGCCCCATGAGGGAAGGCGTNATAGCAGACTTCGACGTAGCAGAAGAAATGATAAAACATTTCATAAGGAAGGTGCATANAAGATCAACATTCTCAAAACCAAAAATTATAGTGTGCGTACCGCATGGTGCAACTCCAGTGGAGAAAAGAGCTATTCGTCAATCCGTTCTCTCTGCTGGCGCTAGAAAAGCAGGTTTAATTGCGGAACCAATTGCAGCAGCGATCGGTGCTGGAATGCCAATAACTGACCCAACGGGCAATATGGTTGTCGATGTAGGCGGAGGCACGACAGAAGTAGCTGTGCTATCACTTGGTGACATAGTTTATGCTAGGTCTATACGTGTTGGCGGGGATAGAATGGATGAAAGTATAATAAATTATCTTCGAAGACACCACAATTTGCTTGTTGGCGAAAGTACTGCAGAGCGGATTAAAACATCTATTGGTACAGCAAGAACTCCAGACGATGGAAGGGGATCGTCTATGATGATTAGGGGACGTGACATTTTAAATGGCATTCCAAAAGAAATTGAAATTACACAATTGCATCTATCCGAAGCGNTAAGTGAACCTGTTCAGCAAATTTGTGAAGCAGTAATGACAGCATTGGAAACGACCCCACCTGATCTAGCAGCTGACATAGTGGATCGCGGCGTTATGCTTACGGGCGGCGGCGCCTTGCTTGGAGACTTAGACCTCGCACTACGTGAGAGAACCGGACTTGCGGTTTCAATAGCAGACCAGAGCCTTAATTGTGTGGCTCTAGGGACCGGAAAAGCATTAGAGTTTGAAAAACAATTACGACATGCAATAGATTACGACAGTTAAAAAAGAGTAAANTTATCTTTTGAGTAATGATCGACAGACGCAGACTGACTACTTTGCTCCTCTTCGCAGGTTAATTACTGCTCTATTGCTTTTANGCCTGTTTGGCCTCTTCGTTTTATGGCGTATAGACGGTCCTCGAGTTGAAAAATTTAGAGTTCTAGTAATAGATACATTCGTACCTAGTTTTGAATGGATGTTACGGCCGATGACATCAGTCGTAAAACTTGCGCAGGATTACCAAAGTTATGAGAAACTTCTAGAACAAAATAAAGAATTAAGAAGAGAACTGCAGCAAATGAAAAGCTGGAAAGAAGCAGCTTTGCAATTAGAGCAAGAAAATGCGCGTTTACTGGATCTGAGTCAGCTGAGACTTGATAGCAAACTTACCCATGTAAGCGGTATCGTTATGGCAGACAGTGGGTCTCCCTTTCGTCAGTCAGTTTTATTAAATATTGGCTCTAGAGATGGCATACAAGATGGTTGGGCTGCCATGGATGGTTTAGGTCTAGTCGGTCGCATTTCAGGTGTCGGCTCNTCAACAAGTCGAGTTCTTTTNCTCACTGACAANGCNAGTCAGATNCCTGTTATACTTCANCCTTCTGGCCAAGATGCAATCGTTATGGGCGACAATTCNTTTGCTCCTCCAGTGGAATTTATAGAAAATGCTGACCTAGTTCGGCCTGGNGATAGAATTATAACCTCTGGTGAAGGGGGTGTTCTNCCCGCGGGACTTTTGGTTGGAACGCTCGCCATGGACCCAAACGGCAGGCTTAGAACAAGGTTAGCCGCTGACTATGAGCGATTAGAATTCCTCAAAGTGTTGCGAGATTATGGTACAGAAAAGATTGATGGTTTGGGGAGTTTATTAAAACGAAAAGATAGTCCATCAAGCCTATCTAATTNTACAGACGGTTCTGAATCAGTGGATGAGGCATCCAGTGAGTAAAATTCCAAGCGAACGTATATGGATTAACCGTACTATTTTCACAACACTTTCTGTTTTCGTTATTTTGACCAATCTGATGCCACTTCAAACAACACCTCAAGCCTGGCCTTGGCCAAATATTCTATTGNTACTTATATTCTGTTGGTCCCTGAGAGAACCTAATTTNGTACCAGTTCCATTAGTTACCGTTATCCTTCTTATGCAAGACCTTCTTCTGCATCGTCCACCTGGATTATTATCCGGCATAACTATTATTGTCCTAATTTGGATAAAAATTATTACAGCTAGCTCAGACGATAAATCATTTTTAGCAGAATGGGTTCGCGTATCATTAGCTTTTGCGGCTATTTCATTGATCTATCATTTATTACTCTCTTTATCACTTGTAACTACAACAGAGCTCAGAATAAGCTTAATCCAAACGATATTTAATATATGTATATACCCCGTTATCGTTTTGGTCTCACACCACATATTTCGTGTAAAAAGACCATATTTTACCAGAAGCGGGCGCGTAATTTAGAGAATTAAACATGTGGCAGAAGTCAAACATAGTTTCATATCGACATTTTCGGACAACAAGGCGTGGTTTATTAGTTGGTGGCCTACAACTTGGATTTTGTGGATTGCTGGCTTGGCGCATGCATCATCTTCAAGTCGAAAAGGCAGACAGTTTTAGGCTTATAGCAGATGAAAACAGAATAAACATACGGTTAATTCCCAACCAAAGGGGCGAAATATATGATAGAAATGGGGTTAAACTAGCCGGAAACGAGGCAAGCTACAAAATTACGATGGTCGCAGAAGATGCAGGTGATATAAGTTTAATTTTAGAGCGTCTTTCAAAAATAATTAAATTATCACCTGAGGATATTAATCGCTCAAAGGCTGAGTTGGATAGGAGCGCAAAATTTCTACCGGTAACGATCGTGGATAGGCTGGAGAGAGACGACATTGCTAAAATTGCTGTTAATGCTCCAATGCTACCAGGAATTAATCCAGAGATAGGCTTCTCTAGAACCTACCCATTAGGTGAAATCTTTGCACATGTTGTTGGATACGTTGGTCCCGTGAGTAGCCGTGATTTAGAATTAAGGGAGGACCCTGATCCACTTTTAAGAATTCCTAGATTCCAGATCGGTAAAGTCGGAATAGAAAGGGAGCTCGAGACCACGCTTCGCGGTAAAGCCGGAATTAAACGGGTGGAGGTAAATGCCTTAGGTCGAGTAATGAGAGAGATAGAACGAAAAGAGGGTTCTAAAGGTGCTAATTTAAAACTCACTTTGGATACAAATTTGCAAGCATATGTGCGAGCAAGATTGGGAACTGAGAGTGCATCCGTCGTTGTTCTAGATTGTAAAAGTGGGGAAATTTTGGCTATTTGCTCTTCCCCCGCGTATGATCCAAACAAGTTTGTGCGTGGGATTTCTTTTAATGATTACGGTATATTAAGAGACGACAATCATAGACCTCTAGCTTCGAAGACAGTGCAAGATGCATATCCACCTGGGTCTACATTTAAAATGGTCACAGTTCTTGCTGCACTTGAGGCAGGTATTATTGATCACAGAGAAAAAATTAGGTGCAATGGACACGTAGAAGTATCAAGCCGAAAATTCCATTGTTGGAAACGTGATGGCCACGGCAACGTAGATTTAGTAAAATCCCTTAGAGAAAGTTGTGACGTCTACTATTACGAATTAGCTCAAAGGGTAGGCATTGAAAAAATTGCAGAAGTAGCCCGTGTCCTAGGTTTAGGAAAATCTTTCAATATTGAAATGTCTGCCGTCACGTCAGGTATTGTACCAGATAAGCTTTGGAAACGGAATGCTCGATCCAGAGAATGGGTTGTGGGTGATACTGTCAACTCATCAATTGGCCAGGGATATGTTTTATCNTCTCCTTTACAGCTTGCAGTCATGATGGCAAGAATTGCAACGGGAAATGAGATTTTGCCAAAACTTATTAAATCCATAAATGGGTTTGAGAGTGATGCNGTGCCAGGTGAGTTGAGTTTAAATAAAAATAACTTAAAGCTTATAAGAAAGGCTCTTTTTGAAGTTACAAACGATAAAAGAGGAACGGCATACCACTCAAGAGTTTTAGATAAGAAAAGTAAAATTATAGGAAAATCTGGTACATCACAGGTTAGAAACATCTCTACAGTTGAGAGGACACTAGGGGTTCTCGAAAACAAAGATCTACCCTGGGATCAGCGTGACCATGCCTTGTTCGTAAATTATGCGCCATATGATGATCCCAAAATAGCAGTTTCAGTTGTCGTAGAGCATGGTGGAAGTGGCTCAACTGTTGCAGCACCAATTGCTAGGGATATTACCCTTCAAGCAATCTACAAGGGTACTCCCCCAATAACTGCATACCCTGTAGAAGATCGAGCCAGGATTTATAATCAGCAACGTGACTTGATAAAATTGATGCCGAAAATGACAAAGTCATCGAAAGTCCAAGCATGAGCTATCTTGAATATCGGGTTAAAACAGTACCAACTGGTTGGAGAAAAATTCTATTCATAAACTGGGGCTTGGTTGCTTTAATAATTGGCGCTGCAGCTTCTGGCTTTGTAATGCTTATATCAGTTGCGGGCGGTAGTCTTGACCCATGGGCATCTGCTCAAATGCAAAGATTTTCGATTGGCTTGGTCGCAATGTTTGTTATTGCAATGACGCCTATTTGGATCTGGCGGAATGTTTCTGTTCCGATTTACGTAATAGCTCTTTTATTACTTTTACTAGTCGAGTTCTTAGGAAGTACCGGGATGGGAGCTCAGAGATGGATAAACTTAGGGTTCATAAATTTACAACCATCGGAAGTAGCAAAAATAGCATTAGTAATGCTAATGGCAGCTTACTACGATTGGCTGCCTAGTGATAAAGTTTCAAGGCCATTTTGGGTTTTAGTTCCATTAATTTTTATATCTTTACCCGTTTTGCTCGTTATCCAGCAACCTGATCTTGGCACTTCAATACTGTTACTTCTCTCAGGCGTAACAGTTATGTTTCTAGCTGGAGTGCACTGGATTTATTTTGGTACAGTAATGGCGTTATCAACTGGTCTTGTACTAGCGCTTTTCAAAAGTCGAGGTACAGAATGGCAATTACTTCAAGAATACCAGTTTTTAAGAATTGACACATTTTTGAATCCCGATAGTGATCCATTGGGCGCAGGATATCACATTACTCANTCAAAAATTGCTTTAGGCTCNGGGGGTTGGACTGGCCGGGGTTTCATGGAGGGAACACAATCTCGNCTAAATTTTTTACCTGAGAAACANACTGATTTCATATTTACAACAATAGCNGAAGAGTTAGGTTTTNTTGGGACAATTTCAATTTTGGCAATTTATGTAGCCATNATAATTTTTTGNTTGTTCTCTGCATTGAGACATAAAGAAAGGTTTTCATCACTTTTATCCCTAGGCCTTACCGTAACCTTTTTTTTATTTTTTGCGGTAAATATGTCGATGGTCATGGGCTTGGCACCAGTTGTAGGAGTGCCGTTACCTTTAATTAGTTACGGAGGATCTGCTATGCTTGTTCTTATGGGTGCGTTTGGTTTAATTCAATCAGCGCATGTCCACAGACCTAGAGGTCACGTATGAAAGTAAATATATTATTTTCTGCAAACGAGGATAACTGGAACCGTTATAAAACGCCACTCAAAGAAGCACTTGATGCTACATCTTTAGATTACAATCTGGGAACAGGTTTCGTTCCAAGTGAAGTAAATTACATTATTTATGCTCCAAGCAGTTTGCTACAAGATTTTTCACCGTATACCAACCTCAAGGCAGTTTTGAACTTATGGGCTGGAGTGGAAGGGGTTACAAGCAATAAAACACTCAAAGTTCCTTTGGCTCGAATGGTAGATGTAGGCTTAACAAGTGGGATGGTGGAATGGGTTACCGGACACACCTTACGTCACCACCTTGGGATCGATAAACATATTCATGGGCAAGATGGTACATGGCGTTCAGATGTCCCACCATTGGCAAAAGACCGGGTTGTAACAATACTCGGACTGGGGACTTTGGGAACTGCATGCGGTATAACTCTGAAAAAACTTGGCTTTAATGTTCGCGGATGGTCTCGAACAAATAAAAAAGTGGATGGTATTTCATGCTTTTTTGGTGATGATCAAATCGACCCATCATTAATGGAAGCTGACATAGTAATTTTATTACTACCCGACACGCAATTGACACAAAATATATTAAATCAACATACACTTTATCTGCTAAAAAGAGGTGCTTTTGTACTTAACCCTGGTAGAGGTCCTCTTATCGATGATGTTGCCTTACTAGAAGCATTAGACAGTGGTCAAATTGAACACGCCACGTTAGACGTTTTCAGAATTGAGCCACTGCCTAAAAGTCACCGATATTGGTCTCATACAAAAGTAACGGTTGTCCCTCACAAAGCTTCTGATACAAGACCAAGAACATCAGCCCAAGTTATTGCCATGAATATAAAGAGAGCTGAAAATGGTCTAGAGTTATTACATTTAGTCGATAGAGATATTGGTTATTGAACATAAAAAATATCNGCAGAAGGTTGCCAACTAAGACTTTATGTTGTTTTCTTCCATCTTTTAAAACTTCATCGGACTTTTAAAAATAATATTTTAACAAAAATTATAAGAGAAATTTAAATGGTTCAAATTTTCTTAGTGCGTCATGGACAAGCAAATTCTGAAGCTAAAGATGAAGTGTCTTACGACAAGCTGAGTCCCTTAGGAAAGATTCAAGCTGGCTGGCTTGGGCAGTATTTTAAGAAAAATGAATTTAANTTTGACGTTTGTTTTAGTGGTACACTTTTACGTCAAAGAGATACTGCCGATTTATTAGAGTGTCACAATCGAAAAGAAATAATACGAAACCCAGGGTTAAATGAGATCCAATACTACACCCTATCCACACTTGTGGAGCAACAGTTTAAAAAGCCNCCACCAAAAACTGGGCTAGATTTTGAGCAACATTTTGAGTTTATTATGTCAAAATGGCAGTCGAACGAAATAGTAAATGTACCGGAATCTTTTGTGGATTTTGAAGAACGTGTATCGGGGGTGTTCGAAATCTTACGAAATAGTGGAGATCGTGTATTAGCGATTACTTCTGGAGGTATTATTGCAAAAGCACTTCAAAATTGTTTGGGTTTGAGTGACAAAATAATGATAAAGTTTCTACTAGCTTCAATGAATACGGGCGTAACAATTCTCAATTACTCAAATGGGCAATTTAACGTAGAGCAAATAAACGCTCTACCACATTTGGATCATTCTAGCAGAATTAGATCCCGCACATATTTCTAATACTTAAGGGAAGTCCCAATAAATGACACATATTTTGATAAGATCAGAGTGTAGAGACAATGAAAAAAGAGTTGGAATTACGCCATTAGAAGCTAAGAACTTATTGAATCATGGAATTAAAGTTTCAATTGAGGAAAGTAAGTCACGAATTATTCCTGTTTCAAACTATCGCGATGTAGGATGCGAAATTGTAAAAGAAAAGAGTTGGCCAAATGCACCGCTGGAAACAATCATCTTTGGTTTAAAGGAGTTACCGGACGATCCCTTTCCGCTAAAACATCGGCATATTATGTTTGGTCACGCATTTAAAGGTCAACCAACAGCTAAAAATTTACTAAATAGATTTAAAGCAGGTGGCGGTGTTCTTTACGATATTGAATATTTAATTGCTCCTACGGGCAAACGGGTAGCTGCATTTGGCTATTGGGCTGGATACGCAGGCGCAGCCGTTACCATATCATGCTGGGTTTCTCAAAAAGCAAAAAAAAGCCCAAAAACTTTCACNCCTTATCAAGATAAAGATAGCTTGGACCGACAAATTAAGNGCGAACTTGAAAAAAGCAAGCATTCGCCGAAAAATGCGATCGTGATTGGCTCTCTTGGTCGAGTGGGTAGCGGTGTCATAGATTTGTGTGAAAAGATGANTATCAAAATGACAAAGTGGGATATTTTAGAGACTTCTAAGAAACAGGATTTCTCAGAAATCTTAGACCATGACTTATTCTTCAATTGCGTAGTTGCAAATAAAGAAACTCCAACATTTATTTCGGAAGGGATAATTCAACGCAATCAGAACCTGACCATAGTCGGGGATATAGCATGCGATCCAGGCAGTAAGTATAATCCAATTGCAATATATGACGCAGTTACAACATGGTCGGAACCAGTAGCTCGAGTGAGTGAAAATCCCATTTTGGAGGTGATGGCAATCGATAACCTACCGTCACTTCTGCCTCTAGAGAGCTCTGTAGATTTTGCATCTCAACTATTGCCAACTTTGATTGAATTAGACAGACTAGATGAGGGTGTATGGCTAAGAGCGCGCCAAACATATTTAGACAATGTAAAGAAGGTATAAAATGACAATTCATTGGTGTGGTGCGGGTTTATCGGCAATTCCAGGTCTAAGAAGACTAATTAAAGAAGAATATGATGTAGTTGTCTGGAATAGAACACNGGNTAAGGCTGNCGCTGCCGTTGGGGACATTACAAATAAAATTCGAGTATTTGATAAGGGGTTACTTCAAGATTGTTTGCAAAAAGGTGACATTATCGTNTCTATGCTACCAGCAGATTGGCATGTGCCTTTGGCCTCATTAGCAATTTCCAAAAATGCACATTTNGTTAGTTCATCCTATATAGCGCCAGAAATGCGGATACTTGATAATGAATTCAAAAAAGCAAANTTAGTTTGTATTAATGAGGTAGGTTTAGATCCAGGTATTGATCATTTAATGGCTCACAAACTGGTGACCGACTATCGCCAATCTGAAAATTACAATATCAAAAATGAACTAAGCTTTCTTTCTTACTGTGGGGGTATTCCAAAATTTGAAAATGCATTTAAATATAAATTTAGCTGGTCTCCGTTAGGCGTACTGAAAGCTCTGAAATCACCCTCAAAGTCGCTACGTAATTTTGAAGANTTTAATGTCGCTCGTCCTTGGGATGCTATATCCTCCTACGAAGCACCATTAGAACAAGCTGAAACTTTCGAAGTTTATCCTAATCGAGATAGCCTACCTTTTATGAGAGACTATAAATTTGACCCAGCTTGGAAAGTAAAAGACTTCGTGCGAGGAACTCTCCGCCTCAATGGCTGGAGCATAGCGTGGAAAGACATTTTTAAGGAAATAGAAGGATTAACCGGAAAAGCCGGTGAGACTCGCTTGAAAAAAATGTCAGATCAGTTTTGGAGTGAGAACGCCTATGATAAGAACGAACCAGACAGAGTAGTTTTATGTGTCTCACTCAAAGCAACAATGAAAAATTCTACAAAATGGCATAAGACATTTGTTATGGATGCATGGGGAGACAGCGAAGGAAGTGCTATGTCAAGGCTGGTATCACAGCCCGTCTCTCTCGCAGTTGAGGCAGTTTTGCAAGGCAAACTGGAGGCTGGAGTTCAAGCTGCGCCAAATGATATGAAAATTGTTGATAATTGGTTGACAAAAATTGATAACTTGGCGCAATACCTTAAAGTTATTCACCATAATTGACTCATACTTAGATAAAATTACTCAACTAAAAATTTTAAAGTATAACCAGTCAGGTAAGTTTTTAATAATTTTACTAATTATGGAAAAACCACGTGGAAATGATGACTGGAACCGACTCGATCTCATATGAGATAATGAAAATTGTGCCGCCTTTTCTGGTGTCATAACATAGATTTTTTTATATGGGTTTTTATCAGTCAGCCGAGTTTTAATATATCCAGGATTCAAAAGCTGAACATCAATTTTATTTTTTGCAAGATCTATTTTCAATGTTTCTGCAAGAGACATTAGCCCTGCTTTTGATGCACAATATCCTACTGAACCAGGCAGACCACGGTAACCAGCAATACTCCCAGTCAATACAATATGCCCAAATCCTTGGTTTATAAATTTAGGAATCAAATGAGCTAAACATCTCATTGCACCAACAAGATTTACATCAACCATTTCCTCTGCTTTTGTTTCATCCCATGAAGAAGCACTCATGTGCCAATAAACTCCAGAAACAAATATAAACCCATCTAAAGACTTAGGTAATTTGCTAAAAGCTTTCTGAACACTGGATCGATCTGAGACGTCCATGGGCAAAACCATCGTATTGGAACCAATTTCCTCAGATAACCCAATGAGCCTTTCCTCACTTCTGGCAGAAATTATAACTTTTGTACCTACCTTAGCTAGTTGAATTGCCAGTGCTCTGCCCAAGCCCTCACTTGCTCCAACTATCCAATAAGTCTTATTCTGGAATTCACGCATAGGAATTTTTAGCCTCATCACGGATTATTCTGAAAAGTAANGAAATAGATATGCATTTGAGTAGACAAGGTAGAATTGCATAACCAAANGTCAGAGCCAACAAAGCAGTTTGAGAATTTGATCCACCCGAATTAAAACCAACGAGCTCCAGTAACGGTAAAGCTATAATTGCTGCGAGGGCTAAAGTAGCCTTAGACACAAAGTTCCACAGGCTAAATCCAAGATCTGGTACTATCTTGCTGCCTTCTATCTGTCGAGCGAACATTACGGGNAACAACGCAAGATCAGCTCCCACAGTTGCGCCACTTAATAGACAAATTAAAGAAAATATTAATCCATCACCCTCTGACAAAAAGGCNGCACCAAAAAATGAAAGGATGGACAAAAACATGGATATTTTTAAAATCTTAAACACACCATGTACATCTGCTAACTTTGTCCAAAANGGAGTNGCTATTGCNGCGGCAAGAAANAATAATATTAGAAACATNCCTGCCCATTCAGGAGCGTTCAAGCGANTCTCAACAAAAAACAAGAAAAGNGTAGAACTNAGAGCGACCGGGCTTGAATTAACTAATGCAAGTAGTAATAAATTTCTGATTTGGAAATTTTTAACTATCTTTAACAAGCTTGAAAAAGAATTTGAACTACTATCAGCTAAATTTGCAGCAGGAAATTGAGGCCAAACGTGTACAAGTGCTACCAGTGCTATNATACAGAAAAATATCGCAAACGATGAATATCCATTAGGTGAAACTAATAATAACAGGGTAGGTAAAATTGCCGCAACGCAAATGCCTAGAGTTGTTCCAACCTCTCTCCATCTCGCCAACAGAATTTGTTGCTGAGCACCCAAATTTATTAAACCCTGAGCGTAGGAGCGGATGTATGCAAAGCTGAAACCAGAAAANACCAAAAAAAGTGAAANGGCNAACCATAATAATGGCNAGATNGGGCTATGTATAGNGAACAGCATTATCATTCCAACACACATTGCNCCAACNGATAATGCTANTGGTAACNCCCCAAACCTGGCNGTTTTTGAAGCAATAACTCCCAACAAAGGATCCTGAAAAACGTCAATAAGGCGCAGAAAGAACATTACAAACCCCATAGACATTAAGCTCACTCCATANACATCCACAAAGTATTTGGGAGCGTGTATGTACACTGGAAGACCAGCCATGCCTATAACAAAAGCAAGGCTGGAAAAACGATGCTGGGCCTGTTTCATTGACTCACATCAACCTCAGGTGGTTCAGGCCTGGTTCTGTAACGGGCTCCTTTGAACCACAACTTTAATGCTTGCCAGTGAATCAAACCAAGCACTCGCCTAGAACCGAGAGGCCGAGACATTACGGACCTTATAATTCCCAAGTTCGTCAATTTACTTCTGGTTCCAATAAGATTAGTTTTTATTCCTCCATTCATGTAATTGAGATCTATCCAGATAGCGATTTTATCCTNTCTTATGTCAAATCTAAACTCATATTGNCCNTCAATTGGCTGGAACGGAGACACGTGAAAAATCTTTTTTGCGAGNAANCGGTTTTGGGAGGAAATCTCTGATTTNTCATCNTTGTAAGAGATGTACCAATGTCTATCCCCATACGTATTTGTAACTTCAGATATAACCGCTAATAGATNTTCATTTTTGCTGTAGCACAGCCAAAAACTTACTGGATTAAATACATGNCCAAAGATNCGAGGTTGCGCTAGAAGAAGTATTTTACCAACGCCTTTNAGCCNNTGACTCTCTAGCACNTCACGTACCCANTCACTACTTCTACCCGCACCAGGAGGACCGCCATAGTCGCTATCTAAAATACCAAAAAATTTTCCTGACCTTCTAGAAAAAAAAGCTGGGCCCTTTGTATCCTCTTCAAGGTTAAGTAAAACAAATCCAACTTTATATTCAAAAGAGTTTTCTAGGCCACCCGTTCGTCCATGCCAGGTGCTCCCATCAACATACTCCACCTCAGTCATTGTGCTGCAACCTTTACGGATATCATTTCAGAAAATTTATTAACAACATCTATAGCAGACGCCAGCCCATCTTCATGAAATCCGTTCTTCATCCATGCCCCACAAAACCAAGTATTTCGCGCTCCATTATTCTCTGCAAGATCTTTCTGCGCTTTCAATGCGGGCACATCATATACTGGATGCCTAAAAACAACTTCATCGTAGACCTTATAAGGGTCAATATTGTTCTTAGAATTCAAGGTAACAAACATAGGATCTGTCTCAGGAATTGGCTGAAGACTATTCATCCAGTATGTTAAACCTATTGGACCCGTAGAAGCCTCTTTGTCTTCCTTATAAACCCAACTTGCCCAACAATTTTTGTTTTGTGGCATGACAGCTTCATCATGGTGTAAAACGGCTTGGTTCGGCTGATATTTTATGGCGCCCAGAGATTTTGATTCAAGACTGTTGGGATCTGCCAACAACTTGAGCGTGTCATCAGAATGAGTTGCAAACACAACATGATCAAAATAGTTGCTTTGACATTTTTGACTTAATATTTCAATTCCAAAAGTATCACGCCGCACTTCTCTAACAGGATCACCTAAGCGCATCTCGACATTTCGTTTTACTAACTCCTGCCGAAGTCTTTCAACGTACTGTATCGAGCCTCCGTTCACTGTGTACCACTGATGCTGACCAGTAGAGCTAAGCAATGCATGATGTTCAAAAAATCTAATCATCGAATGGGCTGGAAAATCAAGAATTTTATTCTTTGGAGTGGACCAAATTGCACCCGAAAAAGGGAGGAGATAGTATTCCCTAAACCAGTCACTGGTACCTAATCGTTTTAACAACTCTCGAATTGTCATTTCCGGATCAGTAGCAAGGGATATTGCCTTCCTATTGAACTTCAATATATCCGTTAACATTTTTAAATATTTAGTATTTGCTAGATATTTGGGTTGAGAAAAAAGGGATTTGAAATTCTTTAAGCCATACTCAACTTCACCACCACGAACGGATGCACCAAAACTCATGTTACTTTCACAAATCGGCACATTTAGTTCGTTAAATAATGATATAAGATGAGGATAATTGACCTTATTGAAAACGATAAATCCTGTATCTACTGCTTGGTCGCCGCGCTTACCAGCAAATACCGTTCTAGCGTGACCACCCAATCTGCCTTCGCTTTCAAAAAGTGTTACATTCCCGAATTTAGACAGTTGATAAGCCGCCCCCATACCCGAGATGCCACCTCCTATTACTGCTATTTTCATCGGATTTGGTGTTGCAATAAAATTCATGGGCTTCTCCGGTAAACTTTGTGTTTTTCTACGATAAGAATTTCTATTTGGATGAAACAAAAATTTTTGATCCAAATGAAAAGTTCAACCGAATACAAGTTATGTTAGAATTATTTGATAATATCGCGTTTCCGCACTCGCTTTCACCTAACAGGGATGTTAACCCTTCTCTGGGAATATTTAGTATGGGACCGCGTGTATTGGACGACTCAAAGGGTCATAGTTGGGAAGAACTAATGCTAATGGTGAGCACTAGCCAAGATCGCTCAGCATTTAAACAATTGTTTAACCACTTTGCACCAAGAATAAAGTCTTTTTTGATGAAAGCAGGTGCGGATCCCACAATGGCCGAAGAGTGTAGCCAGGAAGCTATGGCGACGGTGTGGAACAAAGCTAAACTTTTTGACCCAGCNCGAGCAAGCGCATCTACTTGGATTTTTACTATTGCCAGAAATAAANGAATAGACGCCATTAGGAAAATTCGTAGGCCCGAGCCTGACGAATTAACGTGGCCAGATGGAATGGAAGATGCACAAGAAGATGCATTAGAANTNAAACAACAATCTGAAATTTTGGCAGATGCAATTCAAAATTTGCCGGAAAAACAGCGTCAATTGGTAGAAAAAGCCTTTTTCAAGGAATTATCGCATAGCGAAATTGCATTGGAAACCGGATTACCCCTTGGCACAATTAAATCGAGAATTAGATTAGCTTTAGAAAGATTGCGTCATGCAATGGGATAAATTATGAAAAAAGNTGGAAAAATTAAACATCACCTAAGCCAAGANATACTTATGAAGTACTCAAGTGGGACACTCTGTGAAGCATTTTCATTAGCAGTAGCGACCCATATTTCAATGTGTGATGATTGTCGGGCAGCCTTGGAAAGTTTCGAGGCAGTGGGTGGTGCGTTGTTAGATGTATCAACTCCGGAAGAAATGAGTGTTGATAGTTTTGAAAGCGTGATGGCTNTAATCGAAAGCGAACCTGCGGAAATTACGCAACCAGTAANTCAACCTANATCAGATGTGCCATCAGCTTTGAGTGACTACATTGGGGGTTCACTACATGACGTGAAGTGGCGGCCAATTGGTTTNGGCGTGAAACAGTCACTTCTTAAAACGTCTGGAAATTCAACAGCTAGGTTACTGTACATACCAGCTGGTACTGCAGTGCCTCACCATAGTCATAATGGAAATGAACTTACTTTGGTTCTGAAAGGTGCTTTTGAAGACGAGATTTCACGCTTCGGCCCTGGCGATGTTGAAATGGCAGATGAAGATCTTGATCACCAGCCTGTAGCAGTAGAGGGTGAAGATTGTATTTGCTTGGCAGTAACTGACGCTCCTCTCAAATTTCAAACGCTGGTACACAAACTTGTCCAGCCCTTTTTAAAGATTTAACGAGGATCCAACTAATTCAACTATCTCTTTGGTACCCGCTATTATCCCTTTAGTTTTGCGTTTTTCTGTGTTGAACACAGGTTCTGTTAAGTATTTATCTACAACAACACCACCTGACTCACTTATCAATAGTGAACCAGCGCAAATGTCCCATTCCCAGGAGTCTCTTAGGGTCATCATGGCATGATATCGACCCTGCGATACGGTAGCCATTCTGAATGCGATTGAGGGCTTATGTTCGCGGTTGAATAGTGGTTTTGAATTTGGTTTCCAAATCACATCATCCTCAACCAGTTTAGCAGCAACTAGATCGAATCTACCCGACTTGTGAGGAGCTTTTATTTGAAGCCTATCACCGTTCAGCCAAGACCCACCACCAAGAGAAGCTGAAAAAAGTAAACCTTGTTGGGGTACATAGACAACTGCAGCACTAACTTTGCCATTTTTTACAACTGAAAATGAATGTGACCAGTTAATACCACCTTTGATAAAATCTCTAGTGCCATCTATCGGATCTATGACAAACGAACACTTTTTCTCATAATGTGGGATATCAAGTGTACTCTCTTCACATAACCATCCGTAGTCTGGTCTAGCAGAAGTTAAGTACTGAGAAAGCATAAGATCTATTTCTAAGTCCGCCTCAGTCACTGGGCCGGCAGCATCATCCTTTTCCCAAACTTTAAGTTTTCTAAAGTCATATTTTTGTGCAATGGCACCAGCTTTTTTAGCTGCGATTATTAATAAATCAAGATCAGGATCCTGCAAGCGTCATACTTTCAACTAAAATTGACGGAACTACAAATGAAAGATGTCTTCGAGCGTCATTCCCCAAAACAATCCCTTTAAGTATATCCTTTAGATTACCTGCTATTGTAATTTCGCTTACTGGATAGCAGATTTGACCATCCTCTACCCAAAACCCCGATGCTCCACGGGAATAATCACCTGTATTGGGATTTATCGTGGAGCCAATCAAAGACGTAACAAGTAAACCATTTTTCATCTCACCTAATAAATTATCGCAATACTCTTTAGGTGAGCTGAGCTCTATATTCCAATTCGACGGAGAAGGATTCGAACTCACTCCCCTGGACGCGTTTGCTGTTGAGTCCATACCCAATTTTCTTGCGCTAGAAAGATCTAATGTCCAACCATTCAAAATGCCGTCACTTACAATCTCACGCTTTTTTGTCGGCAAACCCTCTGCATCAAACAATCTAGACACTCCAGATCTCAAACGATGGGGATCTTCGACCAATTTATATGATGTCGGCATAACTTGTTCGCCCAACGAATTTTTTAGCCAACTCGAACCACGAGCTACCGCTGCTCCATTTATTGCACTAAGAAAATGTCCAATCAGGCTCGATGATACACGTTCATCATAAAGTACAGGATAATCACCGGTTGCTGGGCGTCGAGGCTTCAAACGTTCTACCGCCCGCAACCCAGCAGTTCTTCCAATTTCCTCAGATGGCCGTAAGTCAGATTGATGTACTCGAGTATCAGCGTCATAATCTCGTTCCATATTTGAACCTTCGCCAGCAATTGCAACGCAGGAAACTGAATAACTTGATCTGTCATACATTGCCGTAAATCCATTACTAGCTGCCATAAAAACAGAATATTTTCCATAAGAGGCTGAAGCACCCGACACCTGAGAAACACCACTCACTTCAAGAGCGGAAAACTCCGCTTTTTTAGCCTCTTCTTTTAATTTAAGCGGGGAAGGTTCGGGGGCTACGTCACAAATCTCCAAACTTGATAGATTTCGCTCTTTCGCCAATTGATCTTCACTTGCTAATCCTGCATATCTATCTTTAGGGGCATCTTTTGCCATGGCTATCGCACGTTCCACCATTATCTTTAGCGTGTCATCGGATATATTAGACGAAGAAACTATTGCTTGCCTGTTAGACACTAAAACACGTAAACCTACTTCCACACCCTCAGCGCGATCAGCATTTTCCAAAGAACCTTGTCGAACATCAACACTTATTGATTGCCCTTCAGTGGCTATAACATCTGCTTCATTTGCCCCCATTAATTTAGCTTCATGAAGTAATTTTTGGGTAACACGCTCTAGATTGTCAGGCGTCATTTCGATTCACACTTCCCTTTAGTAGCAGAATTTTTGTTGGCTAAGTATTTACTATAGCTAGAGTTATCTGAGCCTTTGTCCATTCGCTAAAATATGGCCAAGGCTATTAAACTCTATCTGCGAACGTAGTTCATCGTCACCTGTTGGGACAGCGAACATGCTTAACATCATTCGAGCCCCCATTGCAGTGTCAGGGTCGACGATCCCGCTATCAATTAATTTATCAACAAGGGCGTTAGCGCCTGACAAAAGAAATTCGAATGATCCAACTGGCTTTGGGTACCCATTAAATGTGCTCAAATCATCATTATCTAGGAGCAAGCCTCCTGTGCCTTGTAATGATGCCCCCATTAAAGAAAGATTTAGTTTCTCCAGTAATATTTCCTCAACTTCCACAGGAAATTGATTTCCATTATTCTCTGTGTATATGTCAGATCTAAAGTCAGTAAGATTTTCGGATAAGTTAGATTTACCAGTTAAAGAAATCGAAGCATTTATAGGCTGGTTGGGAAGCTTNTTGCTTGGATCCAGTATACCCAATAAATCTCGCGAAATAAGCAAATCTAAAACACCCAGCCTTACACCAAAATCCTGGGGCTCATTTTTATTTAAAAGCGGCAAAGTAAAACCATAATTTGCATTTCCCACAGACATATCTATTGGAATTGGTAATGCTGATGAGCTTAATTTAAAAATTCCATTTGTAAAATATGCATCAAAAAGAAGACCNTCTTGGGTAAGGCTACTACTAACTTCCGAATTTTCAGATGCTACTTTACCCTTTAGATTGCCGTCAGAACTTGAAAGATTGAACTCCACCAGGCCTTTACCGAGGGTGTAAGAACCTAATGCATAATAGCCCTGTCTTAACGAGGTTGCTAAGTCCACAGAAGTATCTGATTGAAAGTTATCCTGTTGAGAAATGACCGATATATCATCTAATTCATAATTGATTAATCCATTCATTTTCGCCGTTGGAATATCGANGTTTAGAAATAGATCTATAGAATCTGCTTTAAACGCGCTTTTCGAATTGNCTTGCTTGGCTCCCGAAAANGCCTGGTTNGAAACTAATCCACGAAAAATTANACTTGCATCCAANAAATTATTTCCTTGATACTTTTCTGGCAAAGTAAACTCTTTTAATTGCACGCCAATAAGTGATGAATTTATTTGGAGAACTGGGGCTCCTANATCTCCCCTGATCATCATAGTGGCTTTATCATTTAGCAACTCCATAACAAAGGATGATAGCTCACTACCGTCGTAGGCTCTTATTGTTATATNTTGGTCATAATCAGGAAGAATTTCTACAGCCCCATCGCTTCTTTCTAAGAAATCAATATCCATTAAATCTATTTCAAATAGCGTAGGACCTTTCGTTTCTCTAGCTATGTCAATTAAAGTAAAATCTGAGACTTTCAGCCCTTTTTCAGTTCGGTTTACCAAAGCTGAGATTTTGAAACCGTTTTGAGATGTGAGTTGCTTGAATTCTTCCCATACAAGTGCCGCATTTATTTGTGCCCAAGAGTGAGAATAGATGAATGAAAAAATTACTAAATGGATAGATAGAAGTAGATTTTTAGATGTCATGATANTTCCCTGATCAGACCTGTACTTTAATCTGGGCTTTGCTTAGTCTAACGTCAACCCACGTAGTTTTAATTCATAAATAATTTGGCGTAAAAAAATGACGTTAAGTGGAAAAATTGTTATAGTGACTGGTGCAAGCCGCGGTATCGGAGCAGAGAGCGCAAAAGAATTTGCAAAGGAAGGAGCAACCGTAGTTTTGGTTGCGCAAGACGAAAAAAGTCTTACTCAGGTTGCAAACGAAATTGGATCTCAAGCTAGAGTACACGCTCTAAATATTGCTAAATTTGAGCAAGTAGAAAAAATGATCTCAGATACACTAAACGAATTTGGGAAAATTGATGTTGTCATCAATAATGCAGGAAAAATAAGTCCAATTAAAAGAGTGATGGATATACAAATAGATGATTGGGACCAAGTTATTGATGTAAATCTTAAAGGTGTTTTTTATGGTTTCAAATTAGCACTCCCTTCAATGCTAAAAAATGGCGGTGGGACATTTGTTACATTAAGCTCTGGAGCTGCCCACAATCCTTTAGAGGCATGGAGCCACTACTGTGCATCGAAAGCAGCCGTCAATATGCTCGTCCGCTGCGTCGATTTAGAATATCGACAATCCGGTATTCGCTCAATAGGTTTATCTCCCGGCACTGTCGCTACAAACATGCAGCGAGAAATAAAGAAAAGCAAAATTAATCAAGTTAGTAAGTTAGAGTGGGCTGCACATATTGATCCAGTCTGGCCAGCAAAAGCTTTGATTTGGTTATCCACATATTCGGGCAATGAATATTTAGGCAAAGAAGTTAGTTTGAAAGATGAAATAATTAAACAGCGGATAGGTATGACTTGATAGACTCACAATTAAAGGGCTGCATAAGGTATATAACTATTAACCGCACAGCCAAAGCCAATGCNATAACTAACGAAATGCTGGATAAGCTTATCGAAATAACGGNTAATTCGGAAAAAAATAAAGTACTTGTTTTTAGTGGCGCTGGNAAAATTTTTAGTGCTGGGGCAGACCTCGATGAAGTAAAGAAAGATGGTTTAGCAACTTCGCCAAAGTGGGAAATACTCTCAGATACAATACATCGATTGCCCTGTATGACAATTGCAGCACTGAACGGAACCGTTGCTGGTGGGGCGATGGGAATGGTTTTAGCCTGCGATATTCGAATTAGCGTGCCTGAAGCAAACTTTTTCTACCCGGTAATGAAAATGGGCTACCTNCCCCAACCCAGTGATGCNATCCGTTTAAGNAAAATATGTGGTTCNTCTAAGGCTAAATTAATGTTGCTGGCAGCNGAAANAATTAATAGNAAAAGAGCCTATGATTATGGACTNGTTGATGAGATAGTTTCTGAAGATAATCTTTACTCTCGAGTTGANGAATTGTGCTTAAGCGTATCAAATTCAAAAAATGATCAAGCAAAAGCGGTCAAAAAAATGATCCCATAATTACTTTTTCTTTCGTCCACGCGATCTGGACAAAAATTCTGGTGGCCTTTTTTTTACCCATGAGATGAATTTTGAAAGCCGAGGGTGTTCTCTCAACGCCTTTAAATTATTGTACGTCCGCGCAAGCTCAGCCTCAGACAACGTAATATGAATTTCTTTGTGGCATAAATGATGAAGGATCACAGTGGGGCCTTTTTTGCCTCCTTTTGACCGTGGAATTAAGTGATGCACGCTTTGGGGTGCATTGATAGGGATAGGGCGGTTACAAAATTCACATATAATCATAAGATAATACTAGAGTTCTTTATTTCTATTGCTAAACAGAATAGACATTTTTTTACCACTTCTCAGAATATCTAACGACACTTTTCTCTATTAAATATAAACCTAAGCAATGAATAACAAGAAGATACTAGTTATAGGGGGCGGCCCGGCTGGACTGATGGCTGCAGATATGGCCATTCGTAACGGTTTAAAGATTACTGTTATTGATTCCATGCCCACCCTCGGTAGAAAGTTTCTGATGGCTGGAAAGTCCGGCCTAAACTTAACAATGAATGAAGATGCTTTGAGGTTTAAAAACTGTATCAGCCAAGACAAAAAATTGATTGGCAAAGCATTAGATGAATTTGGACCAAATGAAGTAATCAAATGGGTAAATTCCTTGGGAATAGAAACCTTCACTGGTTCAACTGGACGTGTTTTCCCAAAATCAATGAAAGCATCGCCATTATTACGAAAATGGATAAAACAACTCGTTGACTTAGGAGTTGTACTTAAAACTAGGTGGAAGCTAATAGCCATATCCGATACAACCGCTACCTTCCAGACGCCTGAAGGCATTGTAAACGAAACTGCTGACGGAATTATTTTGGCTTTGGGTGGAGCAAGCTGGCCCAAACTAGGTTCCACTGGTGATTGGCAATCACTTTTCAATTCTGAAGATATAGAAAGTTTTCAACCCTCAAACTGTAGCTTTTTAGTAAGTTGGTCTTTGAAAATGTCAAAGTATTTTGGAGAACCAATAAAATCAATAAAACTAGATGCAGGTCATCAATCATCGCGAGGTGAAATAATGATCTCTAAAGAAGGAATAGAAGGTGGTGGCATCTACCCACTATCTTCANCATTAAAAAAGGATTTAGAGTTAAAGCTTGATTTACTACCCGACTGGAATATCGAAAAAATCTCTAGACTTTTAACTTTACCTAGAGGTAAGGCTAGTTACTCAAATATCCTAAGAAAACGTCTAAAACTTGAGCCAATAAAGCAGGCTATATTAAGAGAGTTTGCTATGGACGCATTTGGTGAACCAAATCTGCTTGCCAAAAATATAAAATCTCTCAGAATTCCTTTAAATGGAACTGGTCCAATTCAAACCGCAATTTCCACCACCGGAGGGATGAAACTAGGCTCCATAGACGAAAGTTTTATGCTAAGAAGCCACCCTGGTGTATTCTGTGCTGGTGAAATGCTTGATTGGGATGCTCCTACCGGAGGTTACCTTTTGACAACATGTATGGCGACCGGACGCATGGCCGGTAAATTTGCATCACAGTTCGTATCTCGTTAGCAGAGTAATCCCTTCATTTTTCTTTGGTAGAATCGGATATACGCATGCTATCAGTTGTGGTATGAACAAAATTGACCACAAAATAAGCCAAAATAACGAAATTAGGCAATTAGATGAAACTGTAATAAATAAAATTGCAGCAGGAGAGGTTGTCGAGCGGCCTGCCTCGGCTGTAAAAGAGTTGATAGAAAATTCAATCGATGCTGGTTCTCTAGATATAACCGTCGAAGTGGCAGACGGGGGTAAAACTCTAATCAGAGTGATAGATGATGGTGTTGGCATGTCCGATACAGATTTACCAATGGCACTCAAAAGACATGCAACATCAAAGTTAAAAAACGATAATTTGTTAGATATCAACAGTTTAGGCTTCCGGGGAGAAGCATTGCCATCTTTGGGCGCAGTTGGCCGTCTAACAATAATTTCTCGCAAGTATAACCATGGGGCATATGAGATAAAAGTAAGCGGCGGAAATGTTTTCCGCACCAAACCAGCAGCGCGGACTTTGGGAACGACAATTGAATTGAGAGACTTATTCTATGCTACTCCCGCCAGATTGAAGTTTCTTCGTTCAAATAAATCTGAACTAAAAGCAATCAGTGATACCGTGAAAGGCTTATCCATCGCCGCTCCAAATGTCGGCTTTAGGTTAATCGACAAAACATCAGAAAAAAGAAGGAAGATACTTGAGGTACATAAAGAAGAGAACAATTCTTTAACTTCAATAAAAAACCGTCTTTCGAAAGTTTTAGGGCAAGAGTTCTCAGAAAACTCATTGACCCTGAATATAAGTCGGGATGAAATAAATTTAACTGGGTATGTGTGTTTACCAACTTATGCTCGTGCATCTAATGCGATGCAGTATTTCTTTGTAAATGGCCGTCAGGTAAGAGACAAACAATTAATTGGTGCATTGCGCGCGGCGTATGCTGATTTTATGCCGCGTGATAGGCATCCAGCAGCAGTAATATACATCCATTGTAAATCCGAATTTGTGGACGTCAACGTACACCCAGGAAAAGCAGAAATACGTTTTCGAGATCCTCAATCTGTGCGTAGTTTAATAATAACAGGGATTAGAAAGTTGATAGCAGCGACAGGGCATAGATCATCAAGCACGCTTTCTACGGCCGCATTCGGTGCTATGCGACAAGAAAATCCCTACAAAATGCCCATTGATTTGATAGAAACGGTTGATAACAGCCCGTCTGTCTCGAATTACAGTCGCAATACGTTTTCCACGCTGAAAAATATTGGACCCGATTCTAAAGAGATATGGGAACCTTCCACTCGCAATCTCGAAAATGATAATCACACTAACAAATACTTACAGGAGTTTGAAAGTTTTCCCTTAGGCGCACCGATTGCACATTTCGGCGAGAACTATATTATCTCTCATAACACTGATGGACTCGTAATAATAGATCAACACGCGGCCCATGAACGGCTAGTATACGAAAAATTAAAAACGCAAATCAAAAATAAACAGATTGAAGTGCAAGCACTTCTAGTTCCAGAAATTTTTGAATTATCAGAACCAGAAATTCTTGTACTTTTAGAGCACAAGAAAAAACTAAGCCATTTGGGGTTAAAAATAGATCAGTTCGGAATAAACTCTATCGCAGTTCAAGAAATCCCAGCAATCCTGAGTTCTGAGAATATAAAAAATTTGATTAATGATATTCTTGATGAACTTCAAGATCTTGGAAATTCCGAAACCTTAGAGCAGAAAATAGATGCTGTTCTATCTAAAATAGCTTGTCATGGATCTATTCGCTCAGGCCGTAGGTTGCGATTAGAAGAAATGAATCACTTGTTAAGAGACATGGAAAATACGCCTAACTCTGGACAATGTAATCATGGCAGGCCAACCCATATTTCACTGAAACTTAGTGATGTGGAGCGCTTATTTGGCCGTAAATAGTGATCTAGACCAAAAAATTGGTTCTAATGAGTCCATACACTTCTTCTATCTGTCGCAAAGTTTTCACCGTAACCTCTTTTACGAATATTTGGGCGCCGCTTTTGTGGTTCTGAAATAATAAAATGTAAACCTTTAGACTTGGCATATTCTACGGCTGCCTCTTTTGAGGCAAAGTTCAATCTAATCTGTGATTGCATATCACCTGATGAAGTCCAGCCCATTAGTGGGTCAACCTCGCGAGCCGACGANGGCGAATACTCTAAAACCCATAATTTAGTATTCGCTACACCTGAGGACATCGCTGTTTTTGCGGGTCTAAATATTCTAACCGTCATTTTAAAAACCTCTTTCAATAGAAAGTATATGCTCTATTTAAGTTTAGTGAGCAAGAAACAAATAGCATCATTATGAATACTAANAAAATTGTTAAATAGCTTGGTCCATAAAAAAGAGAGATGCACCGGGGATGACAAATAGTAACCTGATTACAGAGGCTAATTTAGAAACTCGACCAAAATTAGAGGGCGGTAAAAGATTTGTACTTGATACAGAGTTTCATCCTGCTGGAGACCAACCGACTGCTATCTTGGAATTAACGAAAGGAATTTCAGGCGGGGAAAAAAACCAAGTTCTATTGGGGGCAACTGGCACAGGTAAAACCTTTACTATGGCTAAAATCATAGAGGAAACACAAAAGCCAGCTATAATTCTTGCACCAAACAAAACCTTGGCTGCACAGCTTTATGGTGAATTTAAAGGGTTTTTTCCAGACAATGCTGTAGAATATTTTGTTAGCTATTACGACTATTATCAGCCGGAAGCGTATGTTCCACGATCCGACACCTATATTGAGAAAGAAAGTCAGATCAATGAACAAATTGATCGAATGAGGCACTCTGCAACACGAGCTCTACTTGAGAGAGATGACGTTATTATAGTTGCATCAGTAAGTTGCATTTATGGCATTGGATCAGTCGAAACCTACGGTGCAATGACACAGGAATTGATTGCAGGTGAATTGTACAACCAGCGAGAAGTAATTGCTAATCTAGTTGCTCAACAATATCGCCGTAATGATCAGGCTTTTCAAAGAGGGGCTTTTCGGGTCCGAGGTGATGTACTTGAGATATTTCCCGCCCATCTNGAAGATCGAGCNTGGAGATTATCCTTTTTTGGGGATGATTTAGAAAATATAACTGAATTTGATCCTCTAACAGGCCAAAAAACAAATCAATTTGATAAAATTCGANTCTATGCAAATTCTCATTATGTAACGCCAAAACCTACAATAAAGCAGGCGATAATTAACATTAAAAAGGAATTAAAACACCGCTTAGATCAGCTTGTGNCTGATGGGAAATTATTAGAAGCGCAACGGTTAGAACAGAGAACAAATTTCGATATAGAAATGCTTGAGGCAACGGGNGTTTGTAACGGAATAGAGAACTATTCACGTTATTTAACAGGAAGNAATCCAGGAGAACCCCCACCCACACTATTTGAATTCATTCCAGATAACGCTATTGTTTTTGCTGATGAAAGCCACGTAAGCATACCTCAAATTGGCGGAATGTATCGTGGCGATTACAGACGAAAATCTACACTTGCAGAGCATGGTTTTAGATTACCATCGTGTATGGATAATCGGCCGTTAAAATTTGAAGAATGGGATGCCATGCGTCCACAATCCATTTATGTGTCCGCTACACCCGGTAAATGGGAGCTGGAGCAAACATCAGGGGTATTCACCGAACAAGTTATACGGCCTACCGGTTTATTAGATCCAGAGATAGAGATTAGACCAGTAGAGATGCAGGTAGATGATTTACTTGATGAAGTGAGGAAAGTATCGCAATCAGGTTATAGAACCCTTGTGACGACTTTAACAAAACGGATGGCAGAGGATCTAACGGAATACTTGCATGAGCAAGGCATAAAAGTTCGATATATGCATTCGGATATCGATACTATTGAAAGAATAGAAATACTTCGTGACCTACGACTAGGTACTTTTGACGTTCTCGTAGGAATAAATCTTTTGCGAGAGGGTTTGGATATTCCAGAATGTGGCCTAGTGGCGATCTTAGATGCAGATAAGGAAGGGTTTTTAAGGTCTGAAACATCATTAGTTCAAACGATTGGCCGTGCGGCACGGAATGTGGATGGGAGGGTAATAATGTATGCTGACAGAATAACTGGTTCTATGGAGCGGGCTATGGCTGAAACAGATAGGCGACGCGAGAAACAGGCAGCTTACAACATCGAGCATGGAATTTTTCCTGAAACAGTCAAAAAAAATGTCGAGGATATACTTGCTGGATTATATAAAGGAGATACTGATCAATCTCGAGTAACTGCAAAAGTCGAACCTCATTTACAAGGCGGTTCTAATCTTCAAACAGTATTAGACGGCCTACGCAACGATATGCTAAAGGCTGCTGAAAACTTAGAGTTTGAAGAGGCGGCCCGATTGAGGGATGAAGTGCGCCGGCTCGAAGCGGTTGAGTTGGCTATTTCTGACGATCCAATGGCAAGGCAATCAGCAATTAATGCTGCTGAAGAACAGGCTACCTCAGGTCGTTCAAGTGCCGGAAAAGGTGGCACAAGAGCCTATAGGGGTAAAAGCAGAGTTAAAATTTAATGCCTTCAGACACTAAAATCTGACGCCTGTAAAAACTCAACTCCGCCTATGTGCCAAGACCCATCAAACTCCATCATGTAATACCGCAAATAGTGTGATTTGCCGTTCTTATCCACAATCTGGACTACCTGTGCGTGTCCATGCTGGTAGCGTTCGCTCTGCAAAAAGATAACTTTTGCCGGACGCCACACCATAGGGTAACCGTTACGGACCATTTGGCCAAAGTTCTCAGCACTACCAAATTTTTCTTTTAGAAAGGGGGTAGCAAAACTGAAGGCTGTTTCAAAATCATTAAGTTTGAAAGCTGCTATTTGATTTTCAATAGTTTTCTTTATTTCATCATTATTGCTCGCCCCAGCCTGAGCTGCACAAAATGTAAAAACAATAAATGTTATAATTTTCCACATATTTATTCCTCCAACTTAACAATTAGAGCAAATTTATTCTGTATCAATTTTTATAGGAATTCACCAGCTAGAGCGGCATCAATAAGTTCTATAGTCTCTTCAATTCCGTATAATAGTATAAACCCACCAAACCTAGGGCCTTGAGATGCTCCTAACAATATCTCATACAATGCTTGAAACCATGACCTCAGTGGNTCAAATCTATCTCGACCACATGAAAAAACAAGGCTCTGAAGAGACTCTGCGTCGAGATCGCCCGCATAATTACTCAATTTATCTCTTAAATCTACTATTGCCTCTCTTTCAAGTTCACTAGCTTCTCGATAAACCTTATTTGGTTTNACAAAATCATTGTAAAAAGCAACTGCAAAACCAACAGCTTGATCCAAATCGATATGTGTTTCCGGAGTTGCTTCAGATTGATAGCGTTTAATGAACCCCCATAAAGTTTCTTTTTCTTCCGCACCGGCAACTGANGCTAGGTTTAGTAACATCGAAAAAGAAATAGCCATACCAGAGGCAGGCACATCGTTACCATGGATATGCCAAACAGGATTATTAAGCTTAGTTTTANNGTCTTGCTCTGGATAAGCCCTTAGNTGCTGATGATACTCGTCTACCATCTTTGGGATTATATCAAAGTGAAGGCGCTTTGCTGTCTTTGGCTTTTGATACATGAAATAGGATAAAGACTCACTGCTAGCATATTTGAGCCATTGCTCAATAGAGACACCATTTCCGCTCGTTTTTGATATTTTTTGACCGTTCTCATCTAAGAATAATTCATAAGTGAAGTGCTCTGGCGGACGGTGTCCCAAAATTCGGGAAATTTTATCATAAATTGGCGTATTTGTTGAATGATCTTTTCCATACATCTCAAAATCTACATCTAATGCGGCCCAACGTGCCCCAAAATCCGGCTTCCATTGTAATTTTACATTTCCACCAGTCACTGGGAGTGTCCATTCTTTTCCATTATGGTCATCGAAAGTAACAGTGCCATCATCTGGATTAACTTCCTTCATCGGCACATACAAAACTCTCCCAGTCTCGGGGTGGATAGGTAAGAAAATCGAGTAAGTCTCTCTCCGGTCATCCCGAAGGGATTTCAACATTACTGACATTATCTCATCATATTTTTCTGCAGCTTTAATTAGAATCCTATCAAATCTACCTGACCTATAAAATTCTGTTGCACTTATGAAATCATAATCAAAATTAAATTTATTCAGAAATGTTTTTAACAACTCATTATTATGCTGCCCAAAACTTTCAAATTTCTCAAAAGGATCAGGAACAGATGTCAGAGGCTTCTGTAGATTTTCCTCTAACATCCTCTGGTTAGGAATATTATTAGGTACTTTTCTCATACCATCTAAGTCATCTGAAAAGCATATTAGTTTACATGGTATATCGCTAAGCTCACTAAATGCTCTCATTACCATCGAGGTCCTGGCCACTTCACCAAAGGTGCCAATATGGGGCAAACCGGATGGTCCATAACCTGTCTCAAATATCACATGCCCTTTTTCTGGAGGAGCATTTTGATAGCGCTTTAGTACNCGGCGAGCCTCTTCAAACGGCCATGATTTAGAATTTAACCCTGCCTCTCGCATTTCAGACATCAATAAACTCCATAATCAACACATAAATATCTTTCAATATCAAGCTTCCTATTGATACATGAAGCAATGGTCAATATTCTGTTCATAGCATTGTCGAGGAAAGTAAAAAAATGACCCGTCAAAATTCACATGCGATGACAGCTCAGGACTGTTTGGTGGCACTTATGGTTGCAATATCTGTATCAGACGAAACAATTCGAACGTCTGAACTCGTAAAGATCCAATCAGCAGTNAACAATCTGCCAATNTTCGCAGAATACGATATCGATAGACTTAATACAGTCTCACAGATTGTATTTGATTTATTTGAACAAGAGGAAGGGCTTGATGCCTTATTCGGCCTTGTTAAAGAAAATTTGCCGGCCGAGCTTAATGAGACTGCTTACGCTTTATGCTGCGACGTTGCTGCTGCAGATGGTTTAATATTTGAAACTGAACTACGCTTGTTGGAGGAAATACGTTACGAGTTTGAGATAGACCGCTTGCACGCNGCTGCAATTGAAACAGGATCTAGAGCTAGGCATAAAATTATTCCTTCATNACGCTCTGATTTGAGATGATGATACATTTAGTAATGGAAGGTTTTTATAACACCAATATGGTGCTGCCAAGTTCCCTAACTTACGGGACTGGCTCGCCCTCAGTCTACAATACGAAAAAGTCCGTGCCATTTTAGATTTCAAGGGTGCTAAGGTGTGATCNGGTCGAGCAAGGATACCGATTGGAACCCTATGAACAATCTCTGTCCAATTCACCCACTTATCAAATTGAAACAAGTTATCAGCACCCATAAGCCATATAAACTTCACATTTGGGAACCTTTTCTGGATCAACCTTAACGTTTGAGCCGTATAGACGGTGTTAAGTTCATCCTCTATTTTGGTGACAAAAATTCGAGGATGCTCAACTAATGGCTTTGCAGCGTTAAACCTATCATTTATTGGGCTTGGGCTATTCTTTTTAAGAGGATTTGAAGGTGTCAGCATCCACCAAACTTGATCCAAGTCAAAATATTTTAAAGCATATTTACTGATGTGCAGATGAGCTTTGTGAGCAGGATCGAAAGACCCTCCAAGAAGGCCAATCTTTTGTCTTTTAAAAACTAAAGGAACTCCCATGTTTCCAATTAGCAAGATTTGCATTGAGAAAGCAAGAGTACTAATTTCTGTATAATCCGATTAATTTTTTCTTAGTATTGCCCCCAAAGTTGCATCAAGGTATCACTCTTATAATATAAAATTCTGGAGTAATANATGTCTGCCTATCAATACGTATACCACATGCAAGGCGTTTCAAAAACATACCCTGGAGGAAAGAAATGTTTTGAAAATATCCATTTATCATTTCTACCAGGCGTAAAAATCGGNGTGGTGGGCGTAAATGGGGCTGGTAAGTCAACATTAATGAAAATAATGGCTGGTATCGACAAAGAGTTTCAAGGCGAAGCTTGGTCTGCCGAGGGCGCTAAAGTTGGATACTTACCGCAAGAACCTGAATTAGATGAAACAATGAGCGTGCGTGAGAACGTTATGCTGGGCGTCGCCGATAAGAAAGCAATCTTAGATAGATACAACGAACTGGCTATGAATTATTCGGATGAAACAGCAGACGAAATGGCAGAGTTGCAAGATAAAATTGATGCTGAAAATTTATGGGATTTAGACAGTCAAATTGATGTGTCTTTGGAAGCCTTGAGATGTCCGGCAGATGATGCTGACGTAAGTAGCTTATCTGGAGGTGAACGTCGACGTGTTGCACTTTGCAAGTTATTACTTGAAGCACCTGAAATGCTGTTGCTCGACGAACCGACCAACCATTTAGATGCTGAGACAATTGCTTGGTTACAAAAGCATCTGATCGAATACGAGGGTACTATTTTAATTGTTACACACGATCGATATTTTTTGGACGATATTACAGGTTGGATTCTTGAATTAGACCGCGGTCACGGAATGCCATATGAAGGTAACTATTCTAGCTGGTTGGAACAAAAAGCAAAGCGCTTGGCACAAGAAGCACGAGAAGATAAAAGTCGCCAAAAAACCCTCGAACGTGAACTTGAATGGATGAGGCAAGGCCAAAAAGCCCGCCAAGCCAAGCAAAAAGCACGGATCAANGCTTACAACGATCTGGCAGGCCAATCAGAACGAGAAAAGATAACAAGAGCACAAATTGTAATTCCAAATGGGCCTAGACTAGGATCCAAGGTGATAGAAGTTAATAACTTGNAAAAAGCAATGGGTGATAAATTACTCGTTGAAAATTTAAGCTTTTCTTTACCTCCAGGAGGCATCGTAGGAGTAATTGGTCCAAACGGGGCCGGTAAATCAACTCTATTTAGAATGCTAACAAGCGAAATATCTGCTGACCACGGAGAAATTTCCTTTGGGGAAACNGTTCANTTATCATATGTTGATCAATCGCGAGATGACTTACAAGATAATGAAACAGTTTGGGAATCAATTTCTGGNGGTGCTGAAATAATTGAGTTGGGCGATGCACANGTTAACTCGAGAGCATATTGCTCATCATTCAATTTTAAAGGTGGTGATCAGCAAAAGAANTTGTCACTNTTATCNGGAGGAGAGCGAAACAGAGTACACATGGCGCGACTTCTTAAGGAGGGTGGAAATGTATTGCTTCTGGACGAACCAACAAACGATTTGGACGTCGAAACCCTTAGGGCTTTGGAAGATGCACTGGTAGATTTTGCTGGTTGCGCAGTAGTCATTTCTCACGATCGGTTTTTCTTAGATAGGATTTGTACTCATATTCTATCTTTTGAAGGGGATGCACATGTCGAATGGTTTGAGGGNAACTTTGAAGATTATGAAGAAGATAAAAAGCGTCGTCTAGGCCCAGATGCGCTAGAACCGAANCGNATTAAGCATAAAAANTTCTCAAGATAAAAACTAGTTTACAATATGCAAGTTTGAANAATTAAATCTCTTGAACATCCAAGACTCCATCTAAGCTTTTGATCGCTCCTCTTATCTGAGGACTTGTATCACAAGTCAGGCCGGTATCCATTTCAACTTCACCTGGCAAACTGGAACCTATTAAACACAAATGAATAGGCCCTTTGCATACAATCTTTTTGTTTTCTGATGCCTGCCCCAATACTGATAATATAGAGGGAAGAACTTTTTTATCTTCTACAAAGATCTTAATTCCATGTGACCCATCAGTCGAAATAGCATCATCAATATTTGCAATTGATCTACATAACAGCTTTAACTGTTCCTCCTCTAATGAGGCTTCAACCGTCAAAATAATCCTTGTTCCACTATCAAGGTTATTCCTCGATCTCTCNAAGACATCCGAAAATAATGTAACTTCAAAATTTCCAGTAAAATCACTTAATTGAACAAAAGCAAATCTATTACCCCTTGCTGATTTTCTTTCTTGCCGCCCAACAACCACACCAGCAATTTTTACTAAATGAGGACCTCTTAATACCTTTTGTTCTACCTCTTCAATTGTTAGGATTTCATTTATTTTAAATGCAGATTTATAGTCATCCAGTGGATGGCCAGTAACATAGAAGCCGATAGCTGAAAACTCACGCGATAATCGCTCCGCGGGAAGCCAGTCTGAAACTGAAGCTAAGAGTGGTTCAGGCAAATCATCTCCTCCCTCACCAAAAAGAGAAACTTGTCTTGATACTTTCTGATCATGAATCGCGGCTGAATACGCCACTAGAGCATCTAAGCTTTTAAATACACGGTGTCTATTTGTATCAAGCACGTCAAAAGCGCCAGCTTGCGCTAGCATCTCAAGAGGGCGCTTGCCAATTTTTCGTAAATCTACGCGTCTAGAAAGATCAAATAAGGTTACAAATACTTTAGTATTCCTAGCCTTGACGAGTACTTCCATTGCTTCCAGGCCGACATTTTTTAACCCAGCCAATCCATAAATCAATGAGTTTTCCAATACCGAAAATTTTGGTTGAGAACGATTTATACAAGGAGGAATAAACGGTAACTTCAGACCCTTTCGAATTTCGTCTACATATTGTGAAAGTTTATCTGTCAAATGGATATCACAATTCATAATGCCCGCCATAAATTCAAGCGGATGATTTGTCTTTAACCAAGCCGTTTGGTAACTTACGACTGCATAAGCTGCAGCGTGAGATTTATTAAAGCCATAGTTGGCAAACTTTTCTAGTAAATCGAATATTTCGGAGGCCTTCTTAGCGGTTATTCCATTTGTTTTAGAACCTGCCTCAAATTTTGGCCGCTCAGCATCCATTGCCGCCTTTATCTTTTTACCCATGGCTCGCCTTAATAGGTCCGCCTCCCCTAGCGAGTAACCAGCCATGATTTGCGCTATTTGCATCACTTGCTCTTGGTACACAATAATCCCTTGGGTTTCCTCAAGAATATCATCAATCATGGGATGAATAGAAACACGATCTTTAACACCATTCTTAACATCGCAATAGGTTGCTATATTCTCCATAGGTCCTGGTCGATATAACGCAACCAAAGCNACAATATCTTCGATGCAAGTGGGCTTCATTCGTTTGAGAGCATCCATCATACCAGAACTCTCCACCTGAAAAACTGCAACTGTCTTAGCCGAAGCATATAATTCATAAGTCAATTTATCATCTAGCGGTATCGTATTAATTTGGTTTTCAGCATTCTCTACCGGTTGGAATAGCTGACTTCCATCTGCGGCAAGATGAAGAGACCGTCCTGAAGCGATTATTAAATCTATAGCATTTTGGATAGCAGTGAGTGTCTTCAAACCTAAAAAATCAAATTTAACGAGCCCTGCTTGTTCTACCCACTTCATGTTAAATTGAGTGGCAGGCATGTTTGACCTAGCGTCCTTATAAACGGGTACAAGATCGTCTAGCGGGCGATCGCTAATAACAATACCAGCTGCATGGGTAGCAGCATTTCTTAAAAGACCCTCTACTTTTTGCCCATAATTCAGCAATCGACCAATAACTTCTTCTCGGTCTGCTTCCTCTTTCAAGCGAGGTTCTTCTGCAAGGGCTTGTTCGATACTCAAAGGCTTCACGCCTTCTAAAGGTATTAGTTTTGCAAGGCGGTCAACTTGTCCATAAGGCATCTGTAATACGCGGCCGATGTCGCGAATAGCCGCTTTAGACAAAAGCGCGCCAAATGTTATAATTTGCCCGACCTTATCATGCCCATATCTTTGTTGCACGTAATGGATAACTTCTTCTCGCCTATCCATGCAAAAATCTATATCAAAATCTGGCATTGATACACGATCTGGATTCAAAAACCGTTCAAAAAGAAGATTGTACCTTAGGGGATCAAGATCCGTAATTGTGAGTGCGTAAGCCACAAGAGAACCAGCTCCAGAACCTCGACCAGGGCCGACAGGTATNTCATTTTCTTTCGCCCATTTTATGAAATCAGCAACNATAAGAAAGTAACCAGGAAANCCCATCTGCTCAATAATTTTTAATTCGAAAGCTAATCTTTTTTCGTACTCATCCACCGGGGCAGCATGCGGGATGATGGACAATCGGTTTTTAAGGCCCTCTTTTGATTGTCTATACAGCTCACTAACCTCATCACTCGCAAATAATGGAAGAATGGGGTCTCTACAATTGGCCATAAAGGAACAACGTTTCGCAACTTCTACAGTACTTTCCAATGCCTCTGGAAGATCAGCAAATAAAGCAATCATTTCTTCCTGTGTTTTGAAGTAGTGTTGGTTAGTTACGCTTCTGCGTGGCTCCTGCTGATCAACATATACGCCATCTGCGATACACAGAAGTGCGTCGTGGGCTTCGTACATTTCGCCATTTTCGAAATACACATCATTTGTTGCTATCAAAGGGATGTTTAAATCATATGCCATATTTATAAAGATTGGTTCAGTAACATTTTCTTCTTCTGGCAAACCATTGCCTTGCGGATGCCTTTGCAATTCTAGATACAGGCGATCCGAAAAAATGCTATGAAATTGGGAAATTAAATTCCAAGCTACTTTATCTTGAGACATCAAGATTAATTGGCCCAGAGGACCTTTTGAGCCACCAGTAAGACATATCAAGCCGTCAGAATAGTTTTCTAACTGTTCTATAGAAATTTCTACTTGCTCAACGCTATTTTGAACATACATTTCCGAACTTAGTTTCATAAGATTTTTGTAGCCAACTTCATTTTGTGCAAGCAGTACGATTGGAGCATTGTTTGAACTACGCTTCTCTGGCATCTTATCTGTAAATGTTAAATCAATTTGGCATCCAATAATTGGTTGCAAACCCTGGTCTTTAAACAGAACTGAAAATTCTAAAGCGCTGAATAGGTTGTTTGTGTCTGTCACTGCAATTGCAGGCATATGATTAGCCTTACACATTCCTGGCAGTTTCTTTAAGCGGACCGCACCTTCAAGCAGAGAATACTCCGTGTGGAGACGCAGATGAATATATTTTGGCAAGCCGGTCATATTTTAAGTTTATGGTGCCAGATAAAAAAACTAAAGGCCTTAAGACAATTAAATTTCATACTTGAAAAAAACAATTTTTTGAGGTCTTTTGATACGGAGATAATATTTGTTGACCGTTTCTACGCCGCATCGAGATGGTACATCGTAATTAGTTTTGGGTAACGCGGTAGGTATTCCAGATGGATATCAGGTTTCTTCTAAATGGGGAGCCCGTCACTTTAACCCAGGTTGATGCGACAAAAACTCTACTAGATTGGTTAAGAATTGACAATCAACTTACTGGAACCAAAGAAGGCTGCAACGAAGGTGATTGTGGCGCCTGTACAGTTATTTTGATTGACAAAAGAAAGACAATCAGCTCGTTAAATTCATGTATTCTATTTCTACCTCAGCTTGATGGGAAAGCAATACGGACAGTAGAGGGTATTAAAAACCACAAAATACAACATAAGATGGTTGAGTTTCATGGTTCACAATGCGGATTTTGTACCCCAGGTTTTATAACTTCGATGGTTGCTGCAAATATTACTAAAGATATAGATCACGAGACAAACCTTGCGGGAAATCTTTGCCGATGTACTGGCTACGAGCCAATTATTAAGGCAGCTAAAGCCTCTGAAGATGAAGAACAACCTACTTGGGTCGATGAAGATGTTAAAAAACTCGCTGACCTACCAACATCGAGTGCAAAAGAATTACCAAAGTCCAAGCATGACCTGGCAGAAATATTAAATAAACATCCAAGCACCCAACTAATCGCTGGAGCAACCGACATAGGACTATGGGTAAATAAAGACTTCCAGAAATTTGAAAATATAGCCTTTTTAAATCAGGTATCTGATTTTGCCAACATTGAAGAATTAAAAGACGCATGGCAAATCGGGGCGGGGATTACGATTGAAAATCTTCGCCGCTGGGCAGTTTTAAAAGCACCTTCGTTTGCAAAATTGTTGAAAAGATATGGCTCTACACAAGTCAGAAATGCAGCAACTTTGGGGGGAAACATTGCAAATGGCTCGCCTATCGGTGATAGCGCTCCAGCGTTGATTGCCATGAATACCGAACTCGTTATACGCAGCGCCAAAGGTCAGCGAAAAATCAAGTTGGAGAANTTCTTTTTAGATTATAAAAAACAGGACCTTAATAAAGGCGAGTTCCTNGAGTTTTTAATTATACCTAAAATAAACCTAACCGTNAAATGTTATAAGATTAGCAAGCGCTTTGATCAAGATATATCCTCAGTTTGTGGCTGTTTTAACATCATTTTAGATGATGGATTAATCAAAAAATGCATAATTGCTTTCGGTGGTATGGCCGGAATACCGAAGAGAGCTAAGCATGTAGAAAGTTGTCTACTCAATCATCGATGGGAGGAAAGAGTATTGCGCTCCTGCAGCGATACTTGGCAAAAAGATTTTACTCCATTATCCGATTTACGGAGCTCTGCAGAATACCGACAGGCTACTGCACATAACCTATTACTTCGCTACTATTTTGAAACATTAGGTGCCAATACAAATGTACAACAGGTAGCCCCATGAGCATGAACCAAGCAATACCACATGACTCAGCTAAATTACATGTAACAGGCGAAGCTCGCTATGTGGATGACATTCCACTTCCGACAAAAACGCTGCATCTTGCTTTTGGATTATCCAGCATAGCCAACGGTGAAATAAAATCTATTGATCTTTCAGCTGTCCGAGCAGCGCCAGGTGTTTTAGATATTATACTTTCAAAAGACCTTCCATTCACGAATGATGTTGCTCCAAACGCACATGACGAACAATTGCTGGCAGATACTCATGTAAACTTTATTGGCCAACCAATTTTTATCGTGGTCGCCAAAGCTCATACTCAAGCACGCTATGCTTCAACTTTAGCTATCATTGATTATACTGAGGGGAAGCCGATTATTAGTATTGATGAAGCTATTAACTCAAATAACCGCTTTGAAGAAGGTCCCAGAATCTATGAAACAGGTGATGCTGTATCAGCACTAAAGTCTTCTGCACACTCTCTCGAGGGCAAACTTGAATTAGGTGGCCAAGAGCACTTCTATCTTGAAGGTCAAGCAGCTATTGCCTCTCCACAAGATGACGGGGAAATGGTAATTTACAGCTCTACCCAGCATCCTACGGAAATTCAGCATAAAGTTGCTGAAACTCTGGGCCTCGATATGCACCTTGTCAAAGTTGAAGTCCGCCGAATGGGAGGTGGATTTGGCGGAAAAGAAAGCCAAGGAAATGCATTAGCATGTGCGTGTGCAATTGCAGCAGTGCGTAACAACTCAACAGTAAAGATGCGATATGATCGCGATGACGATATGAAAATTACCGGTAAACGCCATGATTTTCGAATTGAATACCGTGCTGGCTTTGACAAATTAGGCAAAATCAAAGCTCTAGATGTTAAACATTTCGTTCGCTGCGGCTGGTCGCAGGACTTGTCTCTTCCAGTAGCAGATAGAGCTATGCTACATGCTGATAATTGCTATCACATTCCAAATTTTAGAGTTGAAAGCCATAGATTAAAGACCAATACACAAAGTGCCACAGCATTTAGAGGTTTTGGTGGGCCACAAGGTATGATCGGTATGGAAAATATAATCGANCATATCGCGTTCTCACTGGGTTTAGATCCTAATATAGTTAGGAAGCGTAACTTTTATACATCTGAAAAAANAATAAAAGAGGGGATAAATCCACAGAAGTCTCACTATGGAATGGAAGTGAAAGATTTCATAGTCCATGAAATGATGGATGCACTTTTTGAAGCGTCTGAGTACCAAANTCGCAAAATCAAGGTCAAAAANTGGAATAAAGAGAATAAAATTTTGAAAAAAGGGATAGCTTTCAATCCTGTGAAATTTGGAATTTCGTTCACACTTACACAACTTAATCAAGCNGGAGCACTTGTTCACGTTTATAATGACGGCTCTGTAAAAATTAACCACGGTGGCACCGAAATGGGTCAGGGTCTCTTCCAAAAAGTTGCACAAGTAGCAGCACATGTTTTTGGANTACCAATAAATAAAGTCCAAATTACCGCTACTGATACTACAAAAGTCCCCAACACCTCNGCAACGGCAGCTAGTTCTGGAAGTGACTTAAATGGCATGGCGGTCAAAGAGGCCTGCGAGATTATTTGCGCTAGAATATCATCCTACTTCATTGAGAAATATCGAGCAAACANNAATGATNTTAAATTTGAAGATGGAAGGGTTAAAGGCAGTAACTTTGATATAGCCTTTGAGGATGCTATTCAGGAGATATACACACAGCGTATCAGTCTTTCATCTACTGGCTTTTACAAAACNCCTAAATTGGAATGGGACCGAATTATTGGGAAAGGTAGACCATTTTATTACTTTGCATACGGCGCAGCAGTTTCAGAAGTTGTTGTAGATACCTTAACGGGTGAATTCAAATTATTGAGGACTGATATNTTACACGATGCTGGAAATAGCCTAAATCCAGCAATAGATATCGGACAAATTGAAGGTGGCTTTATCCAAGGTNTGGGTTGGCTTACAACCGAAGAACTTGTGTGGAGCAAACANGGTGAATTAAAAACTCATGCACCATCAACTTACAAAATTCCTTGTGCATCTGATCGGCCAAAAATTTTTAATGTAAGCCTGTTTGATAATTTGAATNCNGAAGATACCATTTACAAGTCAAAGGCTGTTGGAGANCCTCCCTTTATGCTTGGTATATCTGTATTTCTNGCTTTAAGNGATGCATTATCAGCTTGTGGTAATGACTGGCCCAACTTAATCGCACCAGCCACACCTGAAAACATTCTCAAGGCAGTCAGGTCTATGAATGGCACTTGATTATAGTACCCTAAAGAAAGTTGTAAATTCTAATGGACCAGTTGCGAGGATCTTAATCCTTGAGGTTAAGGGTTCAACTCCTAGAGGAAGCGGCACAGAGATGTATGTTTGGGCGGATGGGATACACGGCACAATAGGAGGAGGCAATCTTGAATTCCAGGCGATAAAATCAGCTCGCAGATTGTCTGAAACGGGAAAAACAGACATAAAGTCGTATCCATTAGGTCCCCAGCTGGGACAATGCTGCGGAGGTTTTGTTAAGATAGTTACAGAGTATTATGATGAAAAAGATGTAGCGAATTTGAAAGATAAAAATTTAAATGTGAGATCGATTTCTGATAAAACAGAGGCTTCACAGNCTGTAAAAGAACTAGTGAAAAAATATTCGACCGGGGGAGTTAGCCTTGACCATACACTTTCTGATGGGTGGTTAATTGAAAAAGTTATTACTGAAAAGGCTTCTATATGGATATGGGGCGCGGGCCATGTAGGCTCCGCAATATTATCACTTCTAGCTCCCATGCCAAACTTGGATGTTTTTTGGTTGGATACAGATCCTAGCAGATTCCCAAATTTGGAATTTTCCAATGTGCACAAAATAGTATATGACACACCAGATAAATTTGTAAAAAGAGCACAACCAAATGCCGAACATTTAATACTGACCTACTCACACAAAATCGATTTGGAAATCTGTAACGAAATCCTTAAACATGATTTTAAATGGGCAGGGTTAATTGGATCAAAAACAAAGTTTACACGATTTAAAACGAAACTTTTGTCGATTGGGCACAGTGAAGAAAAAATTGATCAAATTGAATGTCCAATAGGATATAAGAAATATGGGAAGCATCCTCAACATATCGCTCTAGGCGTCGTAATCGATTGGGTGGAAAGAAATCGGGAATTAGAACAGGGCAAAGTCGTTGACAAAAAAATTGCTTGAGCTCGAAGGTATCTCTAAATCATATCCCGGTGTAATAGCCAACAGTGACGTTTCTTTTGATATAAATGTTGGTGAAGTCCATGCGCTGCTTGGTGAAAATGGGGCAGGTAAATCTACACTCGTAAAAACAATTTATGGTTTGGTAAAACCCGACAACGGTAGGATGTCATTGAATGGCAAGCATTATGTGCCAGGATCTCCAAGTGAGGCGAGGAAAGCTGGAATTGC
>PAHS01000022.1 GCA_002711145.1 Marinovum sp.
TAGATGTTGTTTTTGGTCGTCTCCCACTGGCACATGCGTTGCGTGGTATAATAAAATATCTGCGGCCATAAGAGCGGGATATGCAAACAATCCAAGGGCAGCATTTTGGGCATTTTTACCAGCCTTATCCTTGAACTGTGTCATTCTTTGCATCCAACCCATCCTGGCCACACAATTAAAAANCCATCCCAATTGGGCATGNTCAGCTACTGCTGATTGGTTAAAAAGAATCGAGGAGTTGGGATCTATTCCTGCAGCAATAAAAAAGGCAGTGATTTGTCTAGTATTGTTTCTCAGATCCAAAGGGTTTTGCCATGCTGTAATNGCGTGTTGATCCACAACACAGTATAAAGTTTCGTATTCTTCATTCTGCATTTCTACGAAGCGTTTAACTGCGCCTAGGTAGTTGCCTAACGTAAGTCCTCCAGTAGGTTGCACACCCGAAAATACACGTTTTTCAAACGTTTTTGATGAAGACTTTGTCTCTTCGTCTACCATAACTGTTACCCCTGGAAAATTTCCCTAAAAATTCAGTAAGCGTGTGGCTGCTAAGCGTCAAGAAGCCTCGTCAAAGTTTTATAAAGTCAATTTTTTTTTTCATAGACTTTTTCTAAATTTCTTGGAAAAGCCTTAAGGACAAAAACTACAACTAAATATGTCGTTGCNCCTAAAAATATAAGTCCNAATGCAAAAAATACCCGCTCAGAAGAAGTTTCCATGGAAACGTAAAAATTTTGATTGACTGCCCATAAAATAATACCCATTGCCAGGCTTCCCAAAAACGCACCTCGGATCCGANTTATGGAAGTCTTCAACACATGAGCGGCCTGTCCAAATCTTTTTGTAGAAATCCATAATAGAATAGTTGTAACCCAAGCTGAAACGCTTGCCGCTATTGCCACAGCTATCCACCCCACAATAGGCAGAAGCCCTATCGCAAGAATTGCGTTTAACAGCATTGAGACGAGTGCAAATNTTAGTGGNGTTTTNGTATCTTCACGAGCAAAGTANAGTGGTTGNAGAAGTTTTTGGATCATAAATGCTGGAAGTCCAACACCGTAAATNGCAGTTGCANATGATATTGCTAGTGCATCTTGCCTTGTTGTTTCGCCATGTTCAAAAAGAGCTGAGACAATAGGCAAAGGGATTAGACAAAGAGCGACGCTGGAAGGTAAGGCGACAAACCAAATCATTTCAGCGCTTTGTGAATAGGTGAATTGAGCTTGTTTAGTGTCGCCTGATTTCAAATGACGAGAGAGTTTTGGTAAAAGAACTGTCCCGACTGCTATTCCACCAATACCTAATGGAAGCTGGTAAAGCCTATCCGCNAAATATAAAAAACTTATTGCACCGGTTTCTTGACTAGCAACAAGCTGTCCAACTAATAGATTGATCTGGAGAACGCCACCGGCTAGCGCGGCCGGTATAGCTATCTTAACTAGATTGACTATGTCTTTGTTCCATCTAGGAAAGGCCAAGGTGATTTTAATACCTGATTTAAATGTTGCCATCCAAAGCAGACTCAATTGCAGAACGCCGGCTATGGGGATCGAGTAAACTAACCAGACTATAAGATTACTCTCTGTTATCCACGCTATAAGCAGGGCTGCCACGATAATAACGTTTAAAATAACTGGGGTAGCGGCGGCCACTGCAAAACGACCTGTTGTATTTAGGATTCCCGAAAATAAAGCTGCCAAGGAAATCAACAATATGTAAGGAAACATGATTCTTCCGAATTCGACAGTTAAATCGAATCTTTCATCGGAAGCAAACCCTGCCGCTGTCAAAAATACCAAAACTGGCATAAAAATCATTGCGATAGATGTAAGTATCAAAAGTAATGTTAATAAGTTTGAAAAAACATTATTAGCAAAATCGTTTGGAGCCATTTTGCTTTCGTAGCGTTTTGCGAATAATGGTACAAAAGCAGCATTAAAAGCGCCTTCTGCGAAAAAACGCCGAAAAATATTGGGTAACCTGAAGGCTACAACGAATGCATCCAACAAAGGCCCCGCTCCNATAAGGGCTGAAAGTAAAATTTCTCTGACCATTCCTAAAATACGACTTAGCAAAGTCCAGAAGCCAACCGTCATAACTCCTTTNGTAAGGTTGACCTGCATTACATTTCTGCCCTTTTGACACCTAGTTCTATTGCCACACGCAGCTTGTCTTCGAGTGCGCGTTGCTTAGAAAGGCTATGAAACTTTAATCCAAAAGCGTCCTTNACATAAAAAGTATCTACCACCTGTTCACCGTATGTGGCTATTACGGCAGAGGCAATGTAAACATTCAAATTTGCTAGCGCTCTAGTTAAATCAAATAGTAGGCCGGGGCGGTCTCTGGTATCTACTTCAATCAGTGTGTAAATCTCAGAACCATCATTATCAAAAGTAATTGATGTGGGCACTTTAAATGCTTTTTCACGTCGTTTGAATCTGTCACGATCTTTGATAGCATCTTGAGTTATCACCTCGCCTTTTAGTGTTTTTTCAATCATGTCGTGCAATCTTCTGAGGTGAGTGACCTTATATGGATTTCCCTTTTTATCCTGAACCCAGAATGCCGCGGTAGCATATCCATCCTTCGACGTATATGTTCTAGCATCGACTACATTTGCTCCAACAAGTGCCAGTGCACCAGCGAGCCGTGAGAATATGCCGGGATGGTCACTTAGAGCGAAACATATTCTAGTCGCGTCTCTGTCCTGGTCAGGGTGTAAGTCTATCTTAACCCCATCGTCTGTAATTTCTTTCAATAAATGAGCAAATGTTTCGTGAGCGGTGATGTGCAATCCNTGCCAGTATGGGTCATAATGCCGTGATAGTTCTGCGCGCACTTGTTTTGAATCCCAATTAACTAATCTGAGTTTTAAATTTTTCTTAGCCTCAGTGCCCCTATTTTCTCTAGTGAGAGCCTCATATCCGTTTTCTAGAACCTTCTTTGTCTGCCTATACAAAGCCCTAATCAGAACTGCTTTCCANTTATTCCAGGTATTCGGGCCAACGCCACGGATATCACAGACCGTAAGCACTGTGAGAAGGTCTAACCTATTTACTGTTTGTACGGCCTTGGCGAAATCTCTAACCGTTCTTGGATCTGCTATATCTCTTTTTTGGGCCATATCCGACATCAGAAGGTGGTACCGTATAAGCCACTCTACAGTTTCTACTTCCTTTTTATTCAAGCCNAGCCTTGGTGCAACTTTTCTTGCAATACGCGCGCCCAACACTGAATGATCTTCATTCTGNCCTTTTCCGATGTCATGTAGTAGTAGGCTAGTATANAAGATACGCTTATTGGCACCGCTTTTAAGAATAGAGCTCGCAATAGGTAGCTCCTCAATTAATTCCTCGCGTTCAATCTGAGCAAGATGCGAGATACATTGTATTGTATGCTCATCCACTGTGTAGCTATGATACATATTAAATTGCATCATCGCCACGATNGGTTGAAATTCAGGTATAAAAGCAGCCAGGGCTCCCAGTTCGTTCATTCTGCGTAGTGCTCTTTCTGGATTGCCATGCTTGATCAATAAATCCATGAAAATCCGTTGTGCTTCCTTATTCTGGCGCATGTCATGATCAAATAAAGAAATATTTGCAGATACTGCTCTCATAGCATCTGGNTGNATTAATAAGCCTGTCCTGAGTGCNTCTTCAAATAGGCGCAAAAGGTTAAGTTTATCTTCCAAGAATGCGTCAAAGGATTTCACGGATAATCTATTTTGCAAAACTGTGTAAGGATCTTTTATTTGAGGTATTCTTCTAAAAATTCTCTGGAGCAGAGGCATTTCTTTTACATGTTGAGCTTCCAAAGCAGTTAGAAATATTCGAGTTATGTCACCCACTCTTGTGGCATGTGTAAAATAATCCTGCATGAATACTTCGACTGCTCTACGACCTTTTGAGTCTTGGTAGCCCATGCGTTCGGCTGTTTCGACTTGAAGATCAAACGATAATTGATCGCTGGCTCTATTTGTCAAAATATGGAGATGGCAACGGACTGCCCATAGAAAATTTTCAGCTTTTTGAAATTTAACAAACTCTTCTTTTCTTAGCATTCCAAGATCGACTAGTTCGGACTGTTCCTTTACGTGGTGTAAATATTTCGCAATCCAAAATAATGATTGAAGATCTCTAAGACCGCCTTTGCCTTCTTTAACATTAGGTTCTACCATGTAACGCTGGCCACCCTGCTTCTCATGACGTAAGTCACGTTCTTCCAATTTGGCTGATACGAAATCTTTTGCTGTTAACTTAAATAGATCTTTCCACAACCGCATTTCTAATTCTTTTGCGGTAGCATGATCACCATCAACAAACCGCTGCTCTAATAAAGCGGTCCTAATAGTATAATCTTCTTTACCCAATCTCAAACAGTCACTAATAGAGCGCGATGAATGTCCAATTTTAAGTTTTAAATCCCATAAAATATATAGAATACTTTCAATCACACTTTCTGCCCAAGGGGTAGTTTTATAGGGAGTTAAAAAGAGAAGGTCTACATCAGAGTATGGTGCCATTTCTTTGCGACCGTATCCCCCAACCGCAATTATGGATAATTTTTCTGCCTGAGTGGGGTTTGGTACCGGATGAAGCCAAATTTTGCAGATATGCCATACCGANTTAATGATAGAGTCCGTGAGCCAAGTATATGAACGAATGACTTGTTCTGCCGAAAGNGGGTTTTTTGTAAAACTNTTATCTATCTCATTCATACCAGCTTTTCGGATACGCCTGAGTTCCACAACAANCGCATCTCTAAAACTTTTCAAATCTGATGTGTTAGAATAACAAATGTTCAAAAAGCTTATAAATTTAGAAGCATCAAAAATTTTCTCTGGNGCTGAGATAAGCTCAATCTCACCCAAATCAGGTTTTAATGAGCTTGGTTCACATGCCGGAATAGTTGAACGATTGGGGCGCGTCATCAATTATGTTNACCTGTGATTCATTAATTTGTGCGATAGCTAAACCACGTTGATTGGTGCCACTACTTGTGAAACGGAAAATACCATCCACACCAGTAAAGCCAGATTTTCGTGTTAAAGCTTTTGTTGTAAGTGCATTAGAGTTTCCGGNTTGTGCGAGAGCTCCGATTGCTGAGATTGCATCGAACGCAAGTCCCGCGAGTGGATGTGGTTTTTCTTGATATTCGGCAAAATAGTGATCTGAAAAAATTTCGTATCTTTCAGTTTCCGGTACCNCAAACCAACCTCCTTGCAGGCCTTGGAGGCTGACATTTTGTGAAGGAATATCCCACCGTGCTAGTCCAGCGTATTGGATCTTTTGCGGGTTAAGTCCCGCTTCAGGTAATAGTTGAGCGAGGAGTGGTAAAGCACCTGCGCTGTTTGACGTTAACAAAAGCAAATCGGCTTCATATATTTTCGAAGCTGCTCTAACAAGTGGAATTGAATTAACTACACTTTCTTGGGTAAATGAAAAGCTCTGAGTTGCAACGACTCTGATTTTTGATTTTTTTGCTGCTGCATTAAGTGCGTCGCGTCCCAGCCTACCTTCAACGTTATCTGGATAAATAATGACAGCTCTTCTTTTCCCTTTTGTAGCAGCAAATTTAATTAAACGCTCTGCTGTATTTTCGAAGGTCTTTCCCATTATAAAAAGGTTTCCTCCAGCTACAGTCGGATTATTTGAAAAGCTTAGAATATTTACGTTTTGNCCAGAAAGAGCCAGCCCAACTTCGTTGGCTGCGTCACCAAAAAGTGGTCCGATTATAATTTTTGCACCTTCTTTGACTGCTAGTTTGGCCTGATTTGCTGCAATCTTTGAAGATCCGTATGTATCATATACTTTTAGATTGATTTCAGCGGTGTCTAGTTGCGACATGGCAAGCCGTGTTGCGTTTTCAAGACTAATGGCTACGCTCGAAGCATTTCGAGAAGTTTTTGGCACCAACAAAGCTACTGGAATTGGCTCTCCCAAATCGATTACTTGGCCAGTACCCACCGAAGAAGTTTGCATTTCGCATGCACTTATGAAAAGCACTAAAGTGGCTATCAACGGCACTGATAGTATATTTTTTGCAAATCGTGACAATCGAAGAGTCATAAATGAAGCTCGCACAGATAAATAAATGTTTTACAAATGTGTATCATAGACGTGTTTAAGGTGGGGTCTAGAGGTGAATTACCATTGTCAAAAATTGAAATCAGGTTTGTATCTTGTGGCAACACCGTTAGGCTCTGCTAGAGATATTACGCTAAGGGCACTTGATGTGCTGTGTTCATGTGATGCTCTGGCAGCTGAAGATACTCGTTCAATGCGTAAGCTATTGAATATCCATAATATTCCTCTCAAAGACAGACCTATACTTTCTTACAATGATTTTAATGGTGACCGTGTGCGTCCAACAATTATGAATTGGTTGAACTCAAATATGGCGGTAGCTTATGCATCAGATGCCGGTATGCCTTTAATTGCGGATCCTGGATATCAGCTTTCAAAACAGGCAGCAGAGGCTGGCTTTTATGTCACTGCAGTTCCTGGTGCATCAGCTTGTATCACGGCATTAAGTTTGTCAGGGCTTCCCACGGACCGTTTCTTTTTTGAGGGGTTTCTTCCGGTAAGTAAAGAAAAAAGACGTCAGAAGCTGAAAGAGCTTTCTAGTATTCCTAGCACTTTAATTTTTTATGAATCTCCAAAAAGATTAATAAAAATGTTTGAAGATTTGATCGCTATTATGGGAGAAAATCGACGTGTGGTAATAGCGCGTGAGTTAACAAAAAAATTTGAACAAATTATATCGGGCACACTGGGCGAATTACATGCACTTATTCTAAAGAAACCGTTAAAAGGGGAGCTAGTTGTTTTGCTTGATCGTCCTTTGACCACAGGCTTACAGGACTTAGACGTGAAAGCTGAATTGAGGATTGCTCTTTCTGAGATGACTTTGAAAGATGCATCGGATTTTGTTGCGTCGGCTCATGGCTTAAGTAAGCGGTATGTCTACAATTTGGCACTGTCGATGCGTGAGAACTAAGATCATTAATAGCGATTATATTTTTAGGCGAATTGTGAAAATATATTGTAACCTTGCCTTGTTTCCTTCAAAAGACAATCAGGAATGGATCAAATGGAGTTCAAGTAGTGAAGGTAGCTTTTCAGATGGATCCAATTACAAATGTAGACCCGAAAGCTGATAGCACATTCAGACTAGCGGAGGAAGCACAGCTTAGAGGATATTCACTATTTTACTACGAGCCAGATAAACTAACTTTAGAAGATGNTAGAGCCATTGCCTCAGGACATTTTTTTGAAATTTCTGGTCAAGAAAATAAGAGTGTAAAGCTTGGACCTGTAGAAATAGTTGAGCTCCGCGATTTTGATGTTGTTTGGTTGCGGCAAGACCCCCCATTCGATATGCATTATATTACGACAACTTTTATTTTGGATGTTCTTGAGTCGAAAACATTGGTTGTAAACAACCCGTTTTGGGTGAGGAACCTACCTGAGAAATTATTTGTATTAAATTTTCCAGAATTGATACCACCCACCACGATTGCTCGGAGCATAGATGTTTTAAAGTCTTTTAAAGAAAAACACGGTGATATCATTTTAAAACCACTATACGGTAACGGTGGTTCCGGCGTAATGCGTTTAAACCTCGATGATCAAAACTTAGTTTCCATCTTTGAGATGTTCACCAGTTTCTCGCGAGAACCTCTAGTGGCTCAAAAGTTCTTACCAGAGGTAAACAAGGGCGATAAGAGAATTATTCTAGTCGATGGGTATCCAGTGGGTGCAATTAACAGAGTTCCAGTTCCTGGTGAGATCAGGTCGAATATGCATGTTGGTGGGACTGCGACTAAAACGGGTTTAACTCAGCGCGATTTAGAAATTTGCAAAACAATTGGACCCGCTTTGAGAGAAAAGGGGCAGATTTTTGTGGGTATTGATGTTATCGGCGAATTTCTGACTGAAATAAATGTAACATCGCCAACTGGCTTGCAAGAATTAGAGCGTTTTGATGGTGTCAATGCTGCGGCAAGTATCTGGGACTCGATCGATCAAAAGCTTGAGGCATTTGTGATCAAGTAAAGTTATGTCATTTTAACAGATGTATTCTTTATTAAACTGTGTCGCGCTATTATCCGAATTAGAACATTACGTCAGAGCAATGTCATCGATACTTGTTGGTCTCTTTCAGTAAAAAATAATGGTAATTGATCCAGATGAACGCCCGGTGCGTATATTCTTNAATAGTACATAAATTTTATTGGAGATTTCAAATGGCGTTAGATATCGGGGCGGACAGAGCGTTATCTAGAAAAGCAATGAAGGCTGAACTTTTAGACGCGGAAACGGAATTGCAACTTGCATATGCATGGAAAAATAATCGTGACGAACAAGCGTTACATAGACTAATTAGAGCTTACATGCGCCTCGCAATTTCAATGGCTTCGAAATTCAAACGATATGGCGCGCCAATGTCAGATTTAATTCAAGAAGCTGGTCTGGGGTTAATGAAGGCTGCCGACAAGTTTGATCCCGACCGCGGAGTGCGATTTTCGACTTATGCTGTTTGGTGGATCAAAGCTGGTATCCAAGATTATGTTATGAGAAACTGGTCACTAGTGCGCACTGGTTCTACCAGCAGTCAAAAGTCGTTGTTTTTTAATATGAGAAGGGTTCAAGCGCAGATTGAACGCGAGGCCATGCAGGATGGGGGCTCACTAGATAGAAGCCAACTTCATGAGTTGATTGCGACAGAGATAGGCGTTCCAATTGGGGATGTGGAAATGATGGACGGACGGTTGTCCGGAACTGACTATTCACTTAATGCTACACAAGCGACAGATGAAGATGGTCGGGAGTGGATTGACATAATAGAAGACGAAAATTCTATCGATGCAGAAAGCGTTGAAGAAGCGCACGATCAAGAAAATCTACGAAATTGGCTGCTAGGGGCAATGGACGGTTTGTCTGATAGAGAAAAATTTATAGTCCGCGAGAGGCAGGTAATTGATGATCCTCGAACTCTTGAAAGTTTAGGGCAGGAGTTAGGGTTATCCAAAGAACGTGTTCGCCAGATAGAGGCTGCAGCCTTTTCAAAGATGCGCCGTTTTCTGGATAAAAATGCCCGGGAAGTTCAACACTTTCTGTAGTTTAGGACCACTGACTGTAATCTGGCAAGTGATAGTCATTTCTGTCAACTGGGGTACTAACACAGTTTATTAGCTGAAAATCGTAATGTAATTGTATATAATGACTTAGCACGTACGTATCAGGGCAATAAAGCTCTGAGACCTTGCTACTTGGTCTGCTTATTACTATATTTTTTGCAATTCAGCTGGGGTTATTATGTTAGAAGGAAAAAAAGTTCTACTGGTTATCACTGGGGGAATTGCTGCATACAAGTCGCTTGAATTGATCCGATTGTTGCAGATAAGCAAAGCCTCTGTGGTTCCTGTTATGACAAAATCTGCGCAACAGTTCTTAAAACCATTATCGGTAGCAGCTATTGCCGGGTCAAAGGTTTATACTGAATTATTTGATTTAACTGCAGAATCAGAAATGGGGCACATCGAATTATCCAGGTCTGCAGACATCATTCTAGTTGCACCAGCGTCAGCTGATTTTTTGTCGAAAATGGCCCAAGGAATTTGTGATGATCTTGCCACTACAATTTTGTTGGCCACAGATACGCCGGTATTGGTGGCACCTTCCATGAACGTTCGAATGTGGCATCATCCAGCAACTCAAAGAAATATGCATGCCATTAATAGTGACGGTATTTTTACTATAGGTCCGAATGAAGGGGACATGGCCTGTGGCGAATTTGGACATGGTAGAATGGCTGAACCAGCTGAGATTACAACATTTCTGGATAACTATTTTAAGGTAGGCCCACTTTCTGGTAAGCGGATCATTGTTACCTCAGGTACGACGCACGAAATGATTGATCCTATCAGATATATAGCAAATAGGTCTTCTGGTGCTCAGGGGACAGCANTAGCAAGTGCCTTGGCAGCCTTGGGTGCTAGTGTAATTTTGGTGACGGGCCCAAGCACGACGCCTAGTCCGCCGAATGTAAAATTGATAGAGGTGCAGACTGGGCGCGAGATGTATAAGGCCGTCTTGGACGAACTACCTGCGGACGTGGCTGTTTTTGTTGCGGCAGTTGGTGATTGGTATGTCGGTGAAGTAGCGGAGCAAAAAATCAAAAAAAATAATGGCAGCCCACCTTCGTTAAAATTTAAGGAAAACCCGGATATATTGCATGAAGTCAGTAATTTGCGAGAGAAGCGGCCTTCNTTGGTGATTGGGTTTGCGGCAGAAACTTCGGATTTAATCAAAAATGCTGAAATTAAATTAAATAAAAAAAACTGTGACTGGATCATCGCAAATGATGTATCTACTGCTACAGGTATTATGGGTGGTGACCAAAATAAAATATCTCTTATTTCNGAAAAGCAGAAAGAGGACTGGCCTCTTATGTCTAAGACATCAGTTGCGACAAAGTTAGCGGCAAAAATATGTGAATCTTTGGGGGTGTAATGCCTTTAACCCTAAAAATACGATATTCACCCGGTGCTGATACAGAAATGCCAATNCCAAAGTATGAAACTAATGGTTCATCTGGAGCCGACCTACGGGCAAACTTTCCAGAGAGAATAAGAAATCATGGAAAAATATTAATGCCTGGCTGTAGAGCCTTAATACCTGTGGGTTTAATGATNGAAATACCAAAAGGGCATGAGGTGCAAATAAGACCAAGATCAGGCCTAGCCATTAAGAATGGTATAACTATTTTAAACAGTCCTGGAACTATTGACAGTGATTATCGCGGTGAAATTTCAGTTATACTGTTTAATTCTGGAATTGATCANTTCAATATATCCCATGGTGACCGTATCGCGCAGATGGTTGTTGCAACTGTGGTTCAGGCAAGATTTGAGCTTTCTTCGGCTCTAGCTGAAACTGGACGCGGCGCAACCGGTTTTGGGTCTACTGGAATAGATTAATGATTTCCATTATTTTAGGCTTCGTTATATTTTGGGTTCTGGCTCGNAAACTCCAATTANCAAAATCAATTGTTCCTGCAGGCGCTCTNGGCCTATCAGTTTTTATTTTGTGCGTTCATCTAACTTTACCGTCTGAAAACAATCTTCGAATTGCATTGGGAGGTGGTTTAGAACCTTGGGCGNTTCTTTTTGGCGTGTTCGTGATTATTTATTTTTATAGAGAAATTCTCAAGCGTCTAAGGTCTTTATCTAAAAAAAATATTNAAGAAGATATGGTNAAGACCTTTTCTGNAGCAANTTTTTCAGATGTTGAGTTAGATCGATACTCACGGCATATAATAATGCGTGAAATAGGTGGATCGGGGCAAAAAAAACTTAAATCAACTTCGATTTTAGTAGTTGGTGCTGGTGGTTTAGGCTCACCGGTACTGCAATACCTTTCTGCAGCTGGNATTGGAAAAATTGGGGTCATCGACCATGATGTTGTGGATCATTCTAATTTACAGCGTCAAGTAATNCATAACGATGCTTCGATAGGTCTTCCTAAAGTATTCTCTGCGCAAAGAGCAATACAGGAACAGAACCCNCATATCGAGGTAAAACCTTACAACAGAAGATTAGATCGGGCGATAGCGCATGAACTTCTTTCTGAGTACGATATTATTATCGAGGGTAGTGATAATTTTGAAACTCGATATTTAGTGAACGAAGTGTCAAAATCTCTTTCGAAAGTAGTTGTTTCTGGTGCACTGAGCCAGTTGGAGGGACAAATAATGGTTTTCGATCACCAATTGGATATGCCCTGTTATCAATGTGTTTTCCCCGAAAAACCAGCAGACGGTTTAGCTCCTACATGTGCCGAAGCCGGAGTATTTTCACCATTGCCCGGCGTTGTAGGAACTTTGATGGCTGCAGAAGCAATTAAACACATTCTCAATGTAGGTAATGGACTTAAAGGTGTCATGCTGATCTATGACTCAATGCAATCTGAAATAAGATCAATTAAGTTAAAAAAGGCAGATAATTGTAGGATTTGTTCTAATGGGAAAAACTGATAAATCGTTAAATCCTTTGCTTAGAACTTGGGAAACCCCGCATAATATAGCCCCTTTTTCAATTATTAATGATGAACATTTCGAACCTGCTTTGGAGATAGCATGCGCTGAAACTTTAATTGAGATTGAACAGATAACTGCAAATAATCATGCTCCAACGTTTGAAAATACAATTGAAGCTCTATTTAAAACTGGCCAATTATTAGATCAGGTTATATCCACTTTTTATACCATAGCAGGCGCTCACACTAACGAGAAACGGGATCAATTACTTTTAGTTTTTTCAACTAAGTTGAGTGATCACAACACAAAGATTTACTCAAATACTGAATTATTTGAGAGAATTGATAGCGTTTTAGAAACTAAAAAATTGCAAAACCTAAATAACGAGCAAGCTCGAGTTTTAATGCTTGTTCACAGAAATTTTGTCCGTTCAGGTGCAGCCTTGAAAGGAGAAAATAGGGAAAAGTTTCAAACTATAACTAGAAAATTAGCTGAAATAGGCACTAGGTTTTCTCAAAACCTGTTGAGTGATGAGCGTGATTGGTTCATGAAGTTAGACAATAAGAACCTCGAAACTCTACCGTCATTTCTGGTCCAAGCCTTAAATCAAGCTGGTAAAGACCGTGGTATTAATCAAGCTGTTTTGACCCTGTCCCGTTCATTAATAACTCCTTTCTTGCAATTTTGTTCTGATCGTGCGCTTAGGGAACTTGCTTATGTTGCTTGGACTAAACGGGGTGCCAATGAAGGTGATCGTAACAATGTAAAGCTTGCTTATGAGACACTTAAATTACGAGCGCAAATGGCAAAAATTTTAGGATATGCATCCTATTCACATTACAAATTAGATACTGAGATGGCTTCGTCTCCAGAAAATGTAGATAAATTGCTGACCACAGTTTGGGGTCCTGCAAGAAAAGCGGCAATTAAGGATGAAGCTATTTTGAGTTCCCTTATGCGGCAAGATGGTATCGGCGACACTTTGAGAGCTTGGGATTGGAGATTTTACGCTGAACGAAGACGACTTCGTGACTATGATTTAAACGAAGAAAATGTTAAGCCATTTTTTCAATTGGACAACTTAATTAATGCAACATTTAAGTGTGCATCTGAGTTGTTTGGCCTTGAGTTTTCTCCCTTAGATGTTCCTCTGTATCATGACGATTGCCGTGCTTGGACCGTTTCCAGAAAGGGGGAAAATATTGCGGTGTTTATTGGAGACTATTTTTCTCGTCCATCAAAAAGGTCTGGTGCTTGGTGTAATGCAATGCGATCGCAGGCAAAGTTTCCCACTAAACAAATTCCAATTGTGGTCAATGTGTGTAATTTTTCGAAGGTCGACAACTTTCTTTTGTCATTTGAGGATGCAAAAACTTTATTTCACGAATTTGGTCATGCTCTTCACCAAATTTTATCAGACGTAACTTATAATATAATTTCGGGTACATCAGTTGCACGCGACTTTGTAGAGTTGCCCAGCCAATTATTTGAGCATTGGCTGGAGGTGCCTGATATTCTAGAAGAATTTGCGACGCATTGTGAGACTGGGGAAACGCTACCTCCAAAAATGCTTTCATCTATTTTGGCGGCATCTACATTTGATATGGGGTTTCAAACAACAGAATACCTCGCATCAGCTTTTGTAGACTTGTATCTACACCTTGAGGAAACGCCTGATGACATAATGGAGCGGCAAGATCAGATTTTACAAAAGTTGAAAGTCCCACGTTCGATTGGCATGCGGCATGCTATCCCACATTTTGCTCATGTTTTTTCTGGCAGTGGCTATGCTAGTGGGTACTATAGTTACATGTGGTCCGAGGTATTGGATTGTGATGCCTTTGCAGCATTTATGGAAACAAAAAACCCTTTTGACCGAGAAGTCGCACAGTCTTTAGAAAAGAATATTCTGGCAGCGGGTGGATCAGAAGAGCCTGCAATTCTGTATACTAAATTCAGAGGACGTCTACCGGATCCTTCAGCTATGATCAAAGCACGAGGCTTAGACGAGTAAACTGATTATCAAAATTTATATGCATATCTGCCGTGATTTATAGTAAAAATCTAATGCAATTTCACTATAAAATTTCTGAAATAGGTTTTTTTTGCTGCGTCCCTTGACTCTTGCAAGCCGCGTACTTATTTCACCTCCGTTGGCACTCTTAATGATTGAGTGCTAAATGCTTTGAAAAGCATGATNGAAACTTATTAAAGGAGCCTTGGAAATGGCATTAAAACCGCTTCACGATCGCGTCTTAGTACGTCGCGTGGAAAGTGATGAGAAAACTGCTGGTGGTTTGATCATCCCTGATAGTGCAAANGAAAAACCGGCCGAAGGCCTTGTTGTGGCTGCTGGTGAAGGCGCCCGCAAGGATAATGGCGACTTGATCTCGATGGCAGTCAATGAGGGCGATAAGATCCTATTTGGCAAATGGTCAGGCACAGAAGTAACGATCGACGGTGAAGATCTGTTGATCATGAAAGAAAGCGATGTATTAGGCATTCTGTCTTAACTCGCGNTTTNANAAATTTTAGATAGACAAGGANAAGCACTATGGCTGCTAAGGACGTCAAATTTAACTCNGATGCACGCGACCGCATGCTANGAGGCGTAAACATTTTAGCTGACGCTGTNAAAGTTACGTTAGGACCAAAAGGACGAAATGTTGTTTTGGATAAATCATTTGGAGCTCCGCGTATTACTAAAGACGGTGTGACAGTTGCAAAGGAAATAGAACTTGATGATAAGTTCGAAAATATGGGCGCACAGATGGTTAAGGAAGTGGCTAGCCGAACCAACGACGAGGCTGGTGACGGNACNACCACTGCAACNCTTCTAGCCCAAGGCATTGTGAAAGAGGGTATGAAAGCTGTTGCAGCTGGAATGAACCCTATGGATCTAAAGCGTGGGATCGATATGGCGACTTCGAATGTAGTTGAAGCAATACGCAAAATGGCGCGTGATGTTGCGGATAGCGATGAAGTTGCTCAAGTCGGCACAATTTCCGCGAATGGAGAAGCAGAAATCGGCAAGCAGATTGCGGAGGCAATGCAAAAAGTTGGTAATGAAGGNGTAATTACTGTCGAAGAAAACAAAGGTTTGGAAACAGAAACNGATGTGGTTGAGGGAATGCAGTTCGACAGAGGCTATCTNTCACCTTACTTCGTGACCAATCCAGACAAAATGACAGCTGAGTTAGAAGATTGCATGGTCCTTCTTCATGAGAAGAAACTCTCTTCACTACAGTCTATGGTACCACTTTTGGAGTCTGTGATTCAGTCTCAAAAGCCACTACTTATAATAGCAGANGATGTGGAAGGTGAGGCTTTAGCAACTTTAGTTGTTAATAAACTCCGTGGCGGTCTGAAGATTGCCGCAGTGAAAGCTCCTGGTTTTGGTGATAGACGAAAAGCAATGTTGCAAGACATTGCGATCTTAACTGGTGGTCAAGTAATCAGTGAAGATCTTGGTATGAAATTAGAAAATGTTACTATGGACATGCTAGGAACTGCCAAGAAGATACAGATNACCAAAGACGAGACGACNGTTGTTGATGGTGCGGGNGAGAAAGCTGAGATTGAAGCTCGAGTNGCTCAAATCAGATCTCAAATCGAAGAGACTTCATCCGACTATGATCGCGAAAAGTTACAAGAGCGNGTTGCAAAACTTGCTGGTGGAGTGGCTGTAATTCGTGTTGGNGGAATGTCNGAGGTCGAAGTNAAGGAACGTAAAGACAGAGTGGATGATGCTCTTAANGCTACTCGTGCTGCTGTCCAGGAAGGCATAATCGTCGGTGGTGGAGTTGCTTTAATTCAATCTTGTAAAGGATTGGAAAAACTAAAAGGCGACAACGCGGACCAAGACGCTGGCATTACTCTCGTTCGTAGAGCCTTAGAAGCACCCCTTCGTCAGATTGCTGAAAATGCGGGCGTAGATGGTGCAGTTGTAGCTGGCAAAATTCGCGAAAGCAAAGATGCATCTTTTGGCTTTAATGCTCAAACTGAAGAGTATGGCGACATGTTTAAGTTTGGCGTTATCGACCCAGCAAAAGTTGTTCGCACAGCATTGGAAGACGCAGCATCTGTNGCATCACTTTTGATNACTACAGAAGCAATGGTTGCTGATAAGCCAGAACCAAAAGGCGCAGCCGGTGGCGGCGGCGGAATGCCTGACATGGGTGGCATGGGCGGTATGGGTGGCATGGGCGGCATGATGTAACGCCCAGCTTCTTTAAAGCNTAGTAAAGAAGAAGGCTCATGCTAAAGCAGCATGAGCCTTTTTATTTTTCCTTAACTAGATTGAAATGTCCCATTTTGCGACCTGGCTTTATTTCGGTTTTGCCATAAAGATGTAAGGAAATATTTTCATCTTTTGCCAGCTCTGCAACATGCTTAACTTCATCACCTATAAGATTTTGCATAACAACATTTGTATGTCGTGTTCCATCCCCAAGTGGCCAGCCCGCNATTGCCCTTATATGCTGCTCGAATTGGTCAATTGAGCAGCCGTTTTGCGTCCAGTGACCGGAATTATGAACCCGTGGCGCAATTTCGTTTACAATTAAACCAGCTTTTGTGCAAAAAAGTTCTACCCCAAGTACNCCAACATAATTGAGGCTTTCAAGTATCTTACTAGCTATGAGTACTGCATCAACTGTTTGTCGACTGGTTAATTGTGATGGTACAGTTGTAGTATTAAGGATGCCATTTAAGTGTACATTCTGTCCTGGATCATAACAGGCTACTTCTCCAGATAAATTACGGGCGGCAATAACTGAAACTTCAAATTCAAAATCAACAAAGCCTTCATATATAAGTACATTATCTCCTAGCTTCTCATACTCTTTTTCAATACCGCTGTTTTCAGATAATCTCACTTGACCTTTACCATCATAACCGAGCCGAGTTGTCTTAAGTATAGCAGGAAAACCGATCATTTCAGATGCTGATTGAAGAGAAGTAAAACCGTCTACAATTTGGTAAGGGGCTGTTTTTAAACCTATACGAGATAGGAAATCTTTCTCGATAATTCTGTCTTGAGAAACTCGCAGTGCTTCTCTTCCAGGTCTGATTGGCACAATTTTTTCCAAAACATCAAGTGCACTTGTAGGAATATTTTCAAATTCGTAGGTTATAATATCAACACTGTTAGCAAACTTTATTAAGGCTCTTTTATCCTCATAGGAAGCTGTCGATGTTTTAAAAGCAACTTGCGAAGCTGGTGAGTTTTCATTGGGATCAAAAATATGGGATGTGAAACCTAATCGCGAAGCTGCGACGGCTAGCATTTTNCCTAANTGTCCACCNCCCAAAATGCCAATTCTAGATCCAGGTTTGAGCATTCTATCAATTCTGTGGTTCATCTGGAATTGAAGAAGATAGCNNATTTCTCCANGTCTCTAAATTTTGNGCCAGTTTCTGATCGTTCAGGGCTAATATTTCTAAGGCCATAAGTGCAGCGTTTGATGCCCCNGCTGAGCCTATAGCCATTGTCGCNACAGGAAAACCACGNGGCATTTGCACAATNGAATATAAGCTATCTANTCCGGATAAAGCNTGNGTTTTTATTGGGACGCCTATTACTGGTATACGCGTTTTTGATGCCATCATTCCGGGCAAATGGGCAGCTCCCCCCGCACCAGCAATAATTACATTTAGACCGCGATTTATGGCAGATTTACCGTATTCCCAAAGTCTATCNGGTGTNCGATGTGCAGAAACAATTTTTGTTTCATATACAACATCAAATTCATCAAGGATATCAGCGGAATATTTCAAAGTGGGCCAATCTGACTGGCTACCCATAATAATCCCAATAGTGGGTTTAGTCGTCATCATATCGCGTCCGTAAAATTATGCATGAGTTATAGAGATTTTAATTAATTAGGCAATNATATCGGGTGTTAGACGATCTTCGATTACTGCAATTTTGTCTTTTAATGCAAGTTTCTTTTTNTTCAGGCGTTGNATGGTAAGCTGATCTCGNATGCTTCTTTCTTCAAGAGCCATTACAGCTTGATCTANATCTCNATGTTCTTGTTTAAGAACCTCCAATTCAATTTGGAGAACTTCTTCAGTCTTTAGCGATACATCGTTGTAGGCATTCATATTTTCATTTCTAAAGTTNAGNTATCNTNTTATACTACTGNTNNATGAATATTCCTAGTCCTTGTATTCTNCCTTAATAGTACCCATNTCTNCTNATAGNATCGCCNTTAGGGGTGCCATNAGCNAGTCGCTTATNAAGAGGGCTAAAAATGACNAGATTGACTTTGTCGACTTACCCCAACNTGTTGGGTTTTNAACANCTAGAACGNCTTCTAGAAAGAGCTTCTAAAAATGGAAATGAGGGCTATCCCCCNTTTAANATAGAGCAAACATCTGAAACGTCTTTTCGAATAACTCTGGCTTTAGCAGGGTTTGAAGAAGATGATGTGTCTATAACCGTTGAAGATAAGCAATTAGTTGTAAGAGGGCGACACAAGGAGGATGAAGGTGGGCGCATTTATCTCCACCGGGGAATAGCCGCGCGTCAGTTCCAACGTTCCTTCGTTTTGGCCGAGGGTGTAGATGTCGGGCAGGCTATTATGGAAAATGGGCTACTTCATATTGATTTAACACAGAGCGTTCCAGAAACGATCATAAAAAAAATAAAAATAAAGAGGGTTTAGATATGAGCGAAGATCATCTTAGTACAGTAAGTCTTAATGACAGAACGGTATATGTATGTGCAGTGAAGGTTTCAGACTTGCCGGAAAAAGTGGCTCAAGGGATTTCTGAGGATCAAATATATGCACTCAACAATAGCAATGGAGAGCGACTAGCACTTGTTAAGGATAGATCCCTTGCATTTGTACTTGCGAGGCAAAATGAACTTCACCCTGTTCCAGTTCATTAACCATTTCCATCACTTTGCGTAATTATGGGCTCCCTTAACCGAGAATTTGATTTCGATTGGGTAGACGCTTTCAGTCAAGAACCATTTTGTGGGAATGGCTGTGCGGTAGTTTATGATGATGGTATACTTTCAGACCAATCGTGCTTAAATATTGTCAAAGAGACTTCTTTAGTAGAGTGCACTTTTATTTCTTCGTCTCATATTGCAGACTTTCGAGTCCGCTATTTTTTATCTGACAGAGAAATCCCATTTGCAGGTCACCCAACAATCGCAACAGCAATGTCATTAATTTCTAGGGGTAAACACGATACAAATAAGTTGGTCTTTGAAACATTGGCAGGGCTAATTCAGGTCGAAGTAGGGCAGCTGGGTGATCAAGTAAAAATATCTATGACGCAACCTAAACCAAAATTTGGCCTCACAATTGATAAGAAAGTTTTATCAAAAATTGGAGGTATTCCTGAAAATAGCATCTTATCCAAACCACAAATTGTTTCCACAGGTCTTCCCTTCCCAATAGTCGTAGTCGATACCCTAGATACTCTTCAAAAAGTAAAAATTGATTACCATGCATTCGATAAATTTCGCGCAACAGTGCCTGAAAAGGACTTGATGGAACCTTTCTGGGTTTGTTTAAATTCACCACGGCNAACTGGATTAACTTTCTCAAGATTGCTNTTACAGTCTTCNGGCCGAAATGAAGATCCGTTNACTGGTTCTGCAACTGGNGCCATGGCAGCATNTCTTTGGGCAANTGNTTTAATCCGAANNACNAAGTTTACCGCTCACCAAGGAGATTATTTAGGCCGGCCNGGAGAAGCAGAGGTAGAGATTATTTGCGCGCNTGGNAGTATATCAGNNATAAAAGTTACAGGTTCCGCNTATATTTTAATGACNGGAAAGTTAAAGATTTAGTATTATCCAACTATCCTTGCTCAGCCAGAAACTTCTCTGCATCTAGAGCTGCCATACAACCCATTCCTGCACTCGTTATTGCCTGACGATAGACATGATCAGTTAGATCGCCCGCTGCGAAAACACCATTGNTCGATGTCCGAGTACTACCAGCTTCAACTTGTACATAACCGCCGTTGTGGGTGTCTAGCTGGTTTATTACNAATTCTGAAGCTGGCGAGTGACCGATAGCTATAAATACACCTTTACAAGGTATATCGGTTATTTCNCCNGTATGAACGTTTTCCAAACGTACAGCTTCCACGCCTTTNGGTTCATTTGTTCCNATAACTTCNCTAAGCTCGTGGAACCANAGTGTTTCAATTTTTGNNTGATTGAGCANTCTATCCTGAAGAATTTTTTCNGCTCGAAGTTCATCGCGTCTGTGAACCAGAGTAACTTTTGAGGCAAAATTCGTCAAAAANAGNGCCTCTTCGACAGCAGTATTTCCTCCTCCTACAACGACAATCTCTTGTTCGCGATAGAAAAAACCATCACAGGTTGCGCAGGCCGAAACACCAAAGCCTTTGAACTGTTCCTCGGAGTCTAAACCTAACCATTTTGCCCGTGCCCCGGTAGCAAGTATTAGAGCATCAGCCTCATACGAGTTTCCACTGTCACAGATTGCATGGAAAGGCCGCTTGTTTAGGTCTAATTTAGTCACTATATCATGAACGATATGACAACCCATTGCTTTGGCGTGTGCTTCCATCCGTATCATTAATTCTGGTCCTTGAACTTCGGTATCACCGGGCCAATTTTCTACTTCTGTAGTGGTTGTGAGTTGACCTCCCGGCTCAATGCCCTGTATCAGAACTGGTTCCAACATTGCTCTACTTGCATAGACCCCAGCCGAGTAGCCAGCTGGGCCAGAACCTATGATCAATACTTTTGTCTTTATTACTTCAGTCATTCTAAATTCTTCCCACAAACGCTGCTAGTTTATACTCATCCTTTATTTAGGATGAAAGTGTGTAATTTTAAATTAATGCTTTTGAGAGAATAATATTATTACTTGATCTTGAAATATTATTGCGCTGCACCCTCGGTATGCTATAACTAAGCCTCTTAACGAGGTTTTAAAATATGCCCTTAACCAGATTAGATCCTATTGACCGCTTAATCTTGTCAGAATTGCAGGCCAATGGCAGAATGACAAATGTTGAATTGGCAAAGCGCGTTGGAATATCTGCACCTCCTTGTTTGCGTCGGGTTAGGGCTTTGGAAGAGCAGGGGTTTATTAATGGGTATCACGCTCAAGTAGATGAGAGATCATTAGGTTTTGAGGTAAAAGTTTTTGCAATGGTTGGACTGCAAAGCCAAGCGGAAGCCGATCTAAGTTCTTTTGAGGAGCTTTGTAAGCAGTGGCCTCTAGTGCGTGAATGTCACATGCTCAACGGTGAAGTTGATTTTATGCTAAAATGCGTAGCCCCTGATCTAAGTAGTTTCCAATCATTTTTGACAGGTGAATTATTAACTGCTCCAAACGTTGGCTCTGTTAAAACTTCATTGGTAATTCGTGGTGCAAAGGATGATCCGGGAGTTCCTTTTGATATTTTAGAGGAGCGCTTAGCAAAGAAAGCGTAATTTAAATTTTTATTGATGATATCTGCCTGCCATAATCAATTTCGCCCAAATGTTGAGAGCGACGGTAGGAATAAAATTTATCAGGCTCANGATAGGTACAATTTCCCATCCACTCAGCGTTTTCAATTTCCAATTCATGTAGTTGATCTAATGCAAACTTTGGTAAGTCGAAAAAGTATTTTTCTTCTTTGGTCCCTTGAAGAAAATAATTCTGAAAAGATTTGTTTCTCTCAATAAATTTATCAAAAAAATCTTGTNCAACTTCATAAATATCAGGAGAAATGCAAGGCCCTATTACTGCCTCGATATTCCTAATATCTGCACCAATCTCCTTCATCGACTGAACTGTGTTTTCCAAAANCCCACCCAGAGCGCCCTTCCATCCAGCATGCGCTGCGCCTACAACATTGTTTTTTTTATCTGCGAAGAGTACTGGAAGGCAGTCAGCTGTAAGAACTGAGATGGACAAATTGGGTGTGTTAGTAACAATTGCGTCTGCTCGTGTGAGAAGTTCTAAAGGACTATCGACAATCACTACCCGCGTAGAGTGCTCCTGATAAACGGTTATGAGTTCTTTCGGGGTTATATTCATTTCGGATGCAACTAACTTCCGGTTAAACTGGACTTTTAAATGATCATCTTTTGATCCAGTTCCACAATTCAGCCCTTTGTAGATACCTTTGGAAATACCTCCTAGGCGCGTAAAAAAACCATGGTTAAAGCCATCAAGTTTTTTACTTCTTAAACGATGTATACTCACTTTAGCAAACCGGCAGGACTATTTTTATCACTTGAATACAGACCCAAAACCTTGAAGAGAGTTCCCATTTCATCTGGGTGTGTTAAACGCTTATGAGCAGAAATAATTGACTGCTGATGTTCAGGCTGAGAGATTTCTAGTAGTTGATTGGCGCGATCTGAAATTCCTAATCTCTCCAAGAAAACCCCCTGTGTTGTTAGTCGAGAGTATGCACATCCAGAATTTCTTGCAAGTGATTCAAAATCGACGTGACAGGTTAGATCAACCTCTCCAGGTTGATCAAAAATTTTTGTATATTTATGAGATTTGAGCGCTTGAAGCGTGGAACCGAGAGAATGCCAATCCCCATAATCTATAATTAAAGCACAGCCACCCTCATTATTAATGATTTGACCAATNGACTTNGAAATTCTTGTTGCATNCTCAGAAATCTCNACAATATCTCCAGTCACACAATCNTTAAAGCGGGTTTCNAATTCAGGATGAGTNGTATGCTCATGTGATANTCCAAGNCTAAGCTGATCNTTCTTAATNCCAACCTGAATNTCATACCATAAGNNNTTTTCCTTNTGNTATTGTTTCACAGGCAAAGCATCAAAGAATTCATTTGCAATGAAAAGAGTAGGCATTTTGGGAATTAAAAGANCATCATTTATCCAGTTTACGTCNAACTTCGACAGTTTGTTTTGTTGCTCACTTTTTAGCTTTGACGATGCCTCTACTAAGAAAATTTCTGCTGCTTCTACGAAGCCCTTTACTGAAGACCCAGCTCTCAACATATCAAGCATCAATGTACCATTTCCTGGTCCGAACTCTACTAATGCAAAACGCGCAGGTCGATTTAAGTCAATCCAATATTGAGCTAAACACAGCCCTAAGATCTCACCAAACATCTGACTAATCTCCGGTGAAGTGATAAAATCTCCTCGTGATCCCAGAACATTTTTTTGCGTATAATAGCCAAGCTCTGGATGAAGCAAGCATTCACTCATATATGCGGCAATGCTAATTGGCCCAGTCTCTTGGATGCGGTTCTTGATCAATTTTTTAAGTTTTGTCATATAAAATTTAAACTTAATATCAGGAGGGCAAATTTATATATTNTTGAACTTTAGTAGAATAATTAGCTAAATTAAAAAAAGAATTAAAGACTGTTTAACAAATGTTTTTTGAAGTANGATTTAACTACGACAAATATTTTGAGTGGACGGTGTAATATTTTATTGTTGAACAGTTATAGATTTGTTCTAATTTTCCNACACGCGTAAAGTGCAAAACGATTAGTATGAAGTAATTTTTAAAGCCCTACAAAAGAGTGTAAAAATGCAGACACGTAATAAAATGTTAGATGATTTTTCGCAGCTTATGACTAATGCCATGGGAGTTGCTCAGGGAGCAAAGGAAGAGGCAGAGAATGCGTTTGCATCGATGGTTGATAGGTGGTTGGCTGACCGTGATTTTGTAACTCGCGAGGAATTTGATGCGGTTCAGGCAATGGCGTTGAAGGCCAGAGAAGAAAACATCGATCTTAAGGCCAGGGTTGAAGCACTAGAAAATAAATAGGCTCTTGCAAAGAAGCTTAATTGACAATTTTTTTGGTAAAATTTTGTTAACTNCCAATCTATCCACAACTTATTCGTATTTTCGATGCATATTTCTCTTTACACGCCCATAAAATAGCACCACCATATGTAGTAGGGATTTTCNTATTATGTCTATCCTTAGAGCATACACCAAGACCTGGGTGAGACTGCCACATCCCTAGGTATAAAAAGAAAGAGGTGGGGCAATGGCACTTACAGAGCATTTGTGGGACGGCGACATTCATCCGATTGACTTAGTAGAGTCAGTCGCAGAGTATAACGATTGGGATTTTGATAGGATTGCTGATGATCAAATCGCGATGGCNGTTGAAGGGCAATGGAGAACATACTCTATAACTCTTGCGTGGTCATCATTCGATGAAACGCTNCGCCTTATATGCTCCTTTGAAATGGAGCCTCCTGNAGAAAAACAGACAGTTTTATTTGAACTTCTAAATGATGTTAATGAGAAATGCTGGGCGGGCTCATTTTCTTTTTGGAAAGAGCAAAAAATGATGATTTACAAGTATGGTTTGGTGCTTACGGGGGGGCAGATAGCCAGTGCAGAGCAAGTAGACTGTTTAATTTCAACAGCTGTATTGAGTTCAGAAAAGTTTTACCCGGCTTTCCAATTAGCCGTTTATGGCGATAAAACACCAAAAGAAGCAATACAAGTAGCCATTGCAGAGGCATATGGTCGGGCTTAAAACTATCCTTATGACAAACTAAGGATGCCATATGACCCAAGAAACGTTTAAGAGAACTACACTTATCTTGCTAGGATGCGGCAAGATGGGTTCTGCTATGCTTAAGGGCTGGTTAACGAAGGGATTTGATCCAAAAAGTATTTGGGTAGAAGATCCTCATCCCAGTGACTGGTTAATTGGTACTGGGGTCAACGTAAATTTGAATTTACCACCTGAGCCAACATTCATTTGTATTGCTATCAAGCCGCAAATGATCCCTAAGATTTTACCAAAGTTTTCTCATTACGGAAATGGGCTCTGTGTCTTTTTATCAATAGCTGCGGGCGTAAAGATATCAAGCTTTGAAGCTCTTTTAGGTCAAAAAACACCAATTATTCGTGCAATGCCAAATACTCCTGCTGAAATTGGTTTGGGTATCACCGCTCAAATAGCGAATGAAAATGTTTCCAAAGATGCATTTGAGGTCGCCGGAAAGTTGTTGTCTGCAATTGGGGAAGTTGTAAGTCTGAACTCAGAAGACCAAATGGATGCTGTTACTGGTCTTTCGGGTTCTGGACCAGCATACGTTTTCTATTTAATTGATGCGCTTGCTGTTGCTGGCCATGGGCAGGGACTCGATAAGGAACTTGCGATGAAACTGGCAAAAATGACAGTTCTTGGAGCAGGTAAATTAGCTGCTAGCTCATCGGTTGTTCCATCTGATTTGAGGGTTAATGTTACTAGTCCTAANGGCACAACAGAGGCAGGATTAAATATCTTGATGNATAATGAAAACGGATTNGGGCCCCTTATTGAAAAAACAGTCGCTGCTGCCACGGCAAGATCGAAGGAATTNGCGAATGGGTGAAATAACTTTTGATGATTTTTTAGAAGTTGANATTAGAGTAGGGACTGTACTGAAAGTAGAACTCTTTCCGGAGGCTAGGAATCCAGCATATAAACTCTGGATTGATTTTGGCCCGTCTATTGGGACAAAGAAAACTTCAGCCCAAATAACTGANAATTACATGCCGAATGAACTTATTGGNCGGCAAGTATTGGCTGTTGTTAATTTTCCACCTCGACAAATTGGCCCATTTATGTCGGAAGTTTTGACTTTGGGAGTAAGTGATAATAAAGGGGCAGTAACGTTACTACGTCCAGATAAAGAAATTCCGAATGGNGGACGAATGCATTGACTAAAAAAATATTTATTTCGCGACCACTGCCGCAAGAAGTTCTGAACACTGCAGCTCATTTAGGTGAAATTACAGTGCGAGAAAATACGTCTGCAATGAGTGAAAGTGAGATGGTTTATAGTCTTTCTAACTACGATATAGTTTTACCTACTCTTGGTGATATTTATTCAGAAGAAATATTTAAGTCCTGTAGTAAAATAACTGTAAAATTACTGGCTAATTTTGGAGTAGGCTTTAACCACATCGATGTGAAAGTGGCAAATGACCATGGCGTGAAAGTTTCTAATACCCCCGGTGCTGTCACAGACGCAACAGCTGATATCGCAATGGCGCTCATGCTCATGTGCTGTAGAAGAACCTCAGAGGGGGAACGAATTGTAAGATCAAACAAGTGGGAAGGGTGGCACCCAACTCAGATGCTTGGGTTCCATATCTCTAATAAAAAAATTGGTATNGTTGGTATGGGTAATATCGGACAGGCTATTGCTCAGCGGTGTCATTTNGGCTTTGGAATGCAGGTGGGGTACTTTTCCAGATCTGCAAAAAAGTTAGACTACCCAGTCAATCGATACGAGTCATTGACGGATCTAGCATCGAATAGTGATATTCTTGTTGTTTCCGTACCAGGTGGATCAGCAACTCATCATTTGATCAATAAAGATATATTTTCTTCGATGCAGCCGCATGCTTATTTTGTGAATATTGCTCGAGGCGATGTTGTAAAAGAGACAGATCTTATCGAGGCGCTCAAATTGAATCAGATTGCTGGCGCTGGATTGGACGTTTATGAATTTGAACCTAGGGTTCCAAAGGAGTTAATTGCAATGGAAAATGTAGTTCTTCTACCTCATCTTGGAACGGCTTCCTTNGAGGTTCGAACGGGTATGGGATTAATGGCGGTNGAAAATATTAAATTTTTTCTTGAAGGTAATGAACCGCCTAACNTAGTCTAATTCTCGAAAGCNTTGCGCCAGTGTNGNCGNCATAATGATATGTAAGTTTCATTGCCNCCNATTTGTATTTGATCGCCGCCTTTAACTATGTTGCCATTTTCATCTTGTCGCACAACCATAGTTGCCTTCTTTCCACAATGACAAATTGTTCTTATTTCCCGCATCTCGTCAGCTAGTGCTAGCAAAGATGCTGAACCTGGAAAAAGATTTCCTAAGAAGTCAACTCGCAAACCATAACACATGACAGGAACNGCAAGATCNTCCACGGCTTTCGCGAGTTGCCAGACTTGNTCAGANGTTAGGAATTGTGCCTCATCTATTAACACGCAAGCGATTTTTTCTTGCCTCAAGTTAAGCTGAATTTTAGCAAACAAATCGTCTTCTACTGTAAAAGTATCTGCCTCCGCATCAATGCCTATCCTTGAACCAATTTTCCCCTTTCCAACTCTGTTATCAAGTTGTGCTGTTATGAGGTATGTTTTCATGCCCCTTTCTTGATAGTTATGAGATGCTTGAAGTAGTGAAGTTGATTTGCCAGCATTCATTGTCGAATAGTGAAAATAGAGTTTTGCCATTNTGCTTANATGCCCTCGAACGAACAAAGAAAATGTGTGGATATTCCTAAATCTGCAAGTTTTTTGTCACCACCGAGATTTGGTAGATTTACGATAAAATTGCATGATACTATATTACCACCAAGCTTCTCGATTAATTTAACNCCAGCTTCAGCAGTACCGCCAGTCGCTAAAAGATCATCTACAAGCAAAACCTTTTCACCTGGTTCGATACTATCTACGTGAATCTCTAGGGTATCACTGCCATATTCAAGTTGATAATCTTGGCTGATTACCGCTCCTGGNAGTTTNCCTGACTTTCGAATAGGAACAAATCCACAATGCAACCTATTTGCNAAGGCGCCGCCCAAAATAAANCCNCGNGCCTCTATGCCCANGACCTTATCTATCTTNATATTTTCAATAGAGGATAGTATTCCANTNAACGTAAGATCGAACCCATTAGGATCAGAGAATAATGAAGTTACGTCCCTAAACATAATACCTTCATGTGGAAAATCTTTAATCGTTCGGATGTANTTTTTTANACCTATTTNATCCATNAACTAAATCCTAATGACNNCGCGAGCNTANATTTAAATTGACATTTGTCTAAAGTAAAATGTTGTTTTGCCAATTTACATTCNGCCTNCATTTGAACCTTATTTGTNATAGAAATGAATAGAAAATGATAAATAATCAAGGCTCTGCATAAAATAATTACAATACTCTGGGGTTTCTTTTTCGCGATCTATAGTTTAAGCCGCCTTTTATGAATTTCCCAGCATGGAACGATTTATGANACACGCCCTTTTAGGAGCATTCGCAAACTTATTTAAGCCAGATTCCAGTTCAAAAAATGCTGATGGTTTTAACCTAGTGCGATTGAAAGTAGAGTTGCTCTCTGGTCTTACCGTGGCGCTTGCANTGGTGCCCGAGGCTGTGGCTTTTGCATTTGTTGCCGGGGTACATCCCCTCGTTGGTCTGTATGCAGCATTTATCGTTGGTTTGATAACTGCAGTATTTGGTGGTCGTCCTGGTATGATTTCGGGCGCTACGGGGGCGTTAGCAGTTGTGATGGTTGCATTAGTAGCCGAGCACGGAGTTGAATATCTATTTGCTACAGTNGTTTTNATGGGAGCCTTGCAGCTGGTGGCTGGTATAATGCAGTGGGGAAGATTTATACGGCTCGTCCCTCACCCAGTCATGCTGGGCTTTGTAAATGGTTTGGCTATTGTCATTTTTTTAGCTCAGCTCACTCAATTTAAAGTGCCGGGCACAGTTGAGGTGTCTGGCCATGGAACTTCTGGTGGAGAGTGGTTGACCGGCACGCCTCTAGCNACAATGCTAGTGCTGGTTGGTGCAACTATGGTAATTATTCACTTTTTACCAAAGTTTTCAAAGCTTATACCTGCTCCACTTGCGGGCATAGGTCTCGTGGCGCTGATTGTTATTCTGTTAGGATTGGATGTGCCAAGAGTTGGTGATATGGCGTCAATTAAGGGTGGGTTACCAAATTTTCACGTTCCTATGGTTGAATTAAGCTGGGAAACATTTGAAATAATATTTCCCTATGCTGTAGTGTTGGCAGCCATTGGTCTTATCGAAAGTTTATTGACACTTAATCTAGTGGGGGAAATGACGAATAAGCGAGGTGGCGCNAGCCAAGANTGTCTAGCGCAGGGCGCAGCAAATGTAGTGACGGGATTTTTTGGTGGTATGGGNGGATGTGCGATGATNGGACAATCCATGATTAATGTCAAATCAGGGGGACGNACTCGTGTAGCAGGAATATCGGCGGCTGTTTTTNTGTTACTTTTTATTTTGGTAGGAAGCTCAATCATCGAACAAATTCCGCTGGCCGCATTGGTTGGGGTTATGTTCATGGTTGTAATCGGNACCTTTGCCTGGAATTCACTCAAAATTTTANGNGTGGTCCCAAAAACTGATGCTTTTGTTACTATTTTAGTCACCGTTGTAACAGTTTGGTTTGATCTTGCTATGGCCGTCGTGGTTGGAGTTATTGTTTCAGCGCTTGCCTACGCATGGAATAATGCACGAAGAATTCATGCNCATGTTGATTTAGATGGTGGAGANAAAACATATAAAATTCAGGGGCCGCTTTTTTTTGGGTCCACCGATGGTTTTGTAGAGCTTTTTGANATTGAAAATGACCCAAGCATCGTGACTTTGGATTTTGAATCAAGCAGGGTGGTTGACCAATCTGCTTTACAGGCAATAGAAGTTGTTGCTGCAAAATACGAAAATGCAGGGAAACGCTTGCAGTTAAAGCACCTCAGTAGAGATTGCCATACGCTTTTGATAAAAGNGGGTCACTTGATGATTGATAGTGATGATGACCCTGACTACGCGCTAGCAGTAAATTACTCCGTCAGGACNGGAATTCTTGACGATGGCCACTAGNNANCAGTCCTTACGAGACGCTTCAGTTCATTTATCTAGGCACCAACGCATTATTGCTTTCTGAATATGAAGCCTATTTTCTGCTTCGTCAAAAATAACGGAGTTTTTCCCATCCATTATCTCAGATGTCGCTTCCTCATCTCTATGTGCNGGCAAGCAATGCATGAACAGCGCATCAGGTNTAGCATGGGCAATGAGCTCCTTATTGACCTGGTATGGNCTTAGTTGGTTATGACGCCGCTCTCTTGCAGATTGAAGATCATGCATACTTATCCANGTATCTGTTACGACAAGGTCTGCGTCTCTCATCGCAGCTGCAGGATCGATTTCGATAGAAATTTTTGTTCCGTTCTGCCTAGCTTGCTCAATTAATTTCCTATCTGGTTCTAGAGTTTCTGGTCCAGTAAATGTTAAATTGAAATTAAATTTTTCTGCTGCATGAGCATAGCTATTGAAGACATTATTACCGTCACCTGACCAAACTATTTTCTTACCTTCGATCGAACCTCGGTGTTCTTCGTAAGTTAAGATGTCGGCCATAATTTGACATGGGTGTGAAAAATTTGTCAGGCCATTTATTACTGGGACTGTCGCGAATTGAGCCATCTCATGCAGTGTTGCTTCTTCATATGTTCGCAGCATGATTAAATCTACATAACGGCTGAGAACCCTTGCAGTATCTGCAATAGTTTCCCCATGACCAAGCTGCATATCCTTTCCGGATAAAACTATTGTTTGGCCGCCCATTTGGCGCACTCCCACGTCGAAACTGATCCGTGTACGGGTTGAAGGCTTTTCAAAAATTAAAGCTACGATTTNACCCTCTAGCGCTTTGTCGCTGTCAAGTGCTCCCTTTGTAAAGCCCGATCTAGATTTCTTTATTTCTAAAGCAGTTTGGATTATCTTTTTTAGCTCACTGCTCTCTATAGTTTTNATATCTAAAAAATTTGGCATTTTATTTCTTTATANAGTTTTCTGTAGGGACTTNGCGGTCTGTTCTAATCTAGTTAAAGCCTGGTTAATTTCTTCGTAGGTTATATTCAATGCCGGCAATAACCTAATGACATTATCACTAGCTGGAACAGTCAAGATGNCATTTTCATAACCTTTTTGCACAAAATCCACATTTGGGCATTTGCATTTGATTCCCAACATTAGGCCAGTACCTCTTATTTCNTGAAAAACATCGGGGTATAAATCTATTAAGCCGAGAATTCCCTGACTTATAATACCTGATTTTGCTGTTACGGAGTTAAGAAAGTCAGTTGTGCTTACAATCTCTAAGACTTTTGATCCGACAGAACATGCCAATGGATTTCCGCCGTATGTAGAGCCATGTGTCCCAGCGCTCATTCCGCTTGCAGCATTAATTTTCGCAAGAACCGCTCCAAGGGGAAAACCTCCACCGATTCCTTTTGCAATCATGGCAATATCCGGTTCTATTCCTGACCATTCATGTGCGAATAGCTTGCCAGTTCGACCAATCCCGCATTGTACTTCATCAACAACTAACAATATTTCATTTTTATCGCACAAACTTCGCAAACCCTTCAAGCATTCATCCGGTAAGCAACGAATACCACCCTCTCCCTGTATGGGTTCGATGAGGATAGCTGCAGTATTTTCATTTATAGCTGCTTCGATCATAGCATGATTGGACCAAGGAAGATGAACGAACCCTGGGAGCATTGGGCCAAAACCTTTTGTCANNTTTTCNCCGCCTGCNGCAGCTATACCGGCTGATGACCGTCCATGAAAAGATCCNTCAAATGTTATTATTTCAACTCGATTTTCTTGTCCCTTTTCATACCAGTATTTGCGAACCATTTTAACGGCCAACTCGCAGCTTTCTGTCCCAGAATTTGTGAAGAAGACAGTCTCTGCAAAGCTTTTTGCAACTAATAAATCTGCTAGGCGTTGTTGTTCAGGAATTTCATAAAGGTTGGATACATGCCAGAGTTTGTTTGCCTGATAAGTCAATGCTTCCACGAGTTCTGGGTTTGAATGCCCAAGGGCATTCACAGCAATTCCAGCTCCAAGATCAAGATACCGATCTCCATCTTTAGTAATCAACCAACTGCCTTGACCTCTCTCAAAAGCCAATGAAGCGCGTTTATANGTCGGTAATATTGAAGGGCTCATNTAACTCTCTACTTATCTATAACTCACTTGGATTTTAANCGTGGTGGTTTCTATACTTTAACAATAATTTTATTGAGGAACCAGTGCAGAAACAGCAGAAGTTTTTCAATGTAGGATTACAGAGGTAGCTGTTAACTTACTAATAGTCCANGAGAAGATTTTTGTTAAAAGTGATAGAGATTTTTCGCATGTATTTATGCCTTTATTAGTATAAATGGCAANTATACTGAGATTTTGACATTCTTAAAAGGTTTGCTTGTGTTTGAGCTTCATGTTGAAAAAAAGGAAGACTATTGGGACGTAGAGGCTCTATTTGATCTTTGTTTCACCCCTGGGCGCTTTGCACTGTCTTCTTACAGGNTAAGGGAAGGTCATTCGCCAATTCCAGAACTATGCATCACTGCTAANAGTGAAGAGGATTTCTTAATAGGTGCAATAAGATATTGGCCAGCAGAAATTGAAAAGCATATGGTTCTATTCCTTGGACCAATAGCTGTTCATCCCACATATCAAGGTGAGGGTTTGGGAGCTGCCTTAATTAGGACGAGCATCAAAAGGGCGNGAGAATTAAATTGGCGGCGGGTTTTAATGGTTGGCGATGAAGTATATTACAGGCGGTTTGGTTTTCGAAAGATTGATGGAATTATTTTTCCTCNACCGACAAATCCAGACCGTATTTTGGGTATAGAGTTAGACGAATTAGCTTGGGAGGGAGTTCTGGGTAAAGTTTTTCCCCTTGCGNCAAAGAAATAATCTCACCTGACTTTTTTGCTAGAGATAAATTATTTCTCAATTAAACTAGTCAACCTTCAGCTCATTGAAACTTGAGATTGATCTGTATTTAAATTAATAAACTCCAGAAATTATTTAAAATATAGAGCAAGTGACCCNTATTAAATGCCAAGATATGCGTTGAAAGTTGAATACCATGGAGGCCCTTTTGTTGGCTGGCAACGACAGTCAAAACTGCCATCTATCCAGGGAAGTATTGAGCAAGCCCTGTCTGTCTTAGAGGCTGGGGATCACACAATTGTAGCCGCTGGTAGGACTGANGCGGGTGTGCACGCAGTTGGCCAAGTTGCACATTGTGATTTGACAACTTTCTGGAACCCTTTTCGACTTTCAGAGGCTTTAAATTTTCATTTAAAGCCGAGACCAATTTCGATTGTTTCTTGTGTACTGGTTGATGATAATTGGCACGCTCGTTTTTCTGCATTGGAGAGGCAATATGAGTTTCGGATACTGTGCCGGCGCGCACCTCTGACGCATGAAAGTGGACTTGCGTGGCATATCAAACATAGCCTGGATGTAACTGCGATGCAAAAGGGTGCTGACTATTTGTTGGGGAAGCACGATTTTACAACTTTCAGGTCTTCTATATGCCAAGCAAGTAGTCCAGTTAAAACACTAGATGAATTAACAGTTAAAGAAATAGCTTTGCGTAATGGATCAGAGATTAGGTTCATTGTAAGGGCCCGAAGTTTTTTACATAATCAAGTGAGGAGTTTTGTTGGTACACTTGAGCGGGTTGGAGCAGGAGCTTGGCCGCCAGAGGGTGTCCTAGAAGCTTTATCTGCAAAAGATCGAGCTGCCTGCGGCCCAGTTAGCCCCCCGGATGGTTTGTACCTAAAGTCTGTAAAATATCCTAAAGAGCCTTTTGGCTGAACCGAGGCTACTTACGCTTAATTTTAGCTGTTGGTTTTTCGTTTTCTGGAATTTCTGGCCAGGAATGTTTTGGGTAGCGTCCTCGCATTTCCTTCCTGATATCTAAATAGCTTGTTTTCCAAAAATTTGGTAAGTCCATCGTNTTTTGAAGAGGCCTTCCTGCCGGTGACAAAAGAGTTACAAGCAGTGGCTTATCTTTGACCATTGGATGTGATTTCAATCCGAAAAGCTCCTGCAAACGCAACTCAACGGAAGGATACTCACCCAGATAATCGATAAGTAATTTTCGGCCCAATGGGCTGACGAAGTATTGTGGGACAAGTTCATTTAATTTACTGAGCTGNTCCCAGCTGAGTAAATTTCTTAGGGCTGGAAGGTAATCAAACTTTTTCCAATCATCGGCAGTTTTTATGTTGTTTACGAATGGGGCCAGCCATTCTTTTGCTGTTGCCTTTAAATGACTTTTCCCCACATTGGGAAAATCTGCACCGGCAAGTTTGACTCTGGCAATAAATTGCTCTTCCACAGCTCCGAAATTTAACCCTAAATCTCCAATTGCAGCAATAATTGCATTCGATATTTCATCTAACGGTGGATTGGCCCAAATCTGTGATTTNAGTGGAATTCTTCCAAGAACTTCCNTTTTAAGTGACTTTAAACGCTTTTCGCGTGNNGACCAATAGCAGGTTTCCTCCCAAACAATCTTATCCTTAAAAAGTTCACGTATTTCATTTTCTGAAATCTCTATACCTGATCTAATCTTTGAGTCTTTTAGATCACCGGCTATATCCACCGCTACAATGTATTTTTTTTTGCTTAACGGATCATCATTTTGGATATATGCCCCTTTTCCGCTGGACAGAATATATTTTGATGTAAAGCCATCTCGTTTCTTGCCTATTCGGTCAGGGAATGCCAGTGCAAGGCTTTNCGCCGCACTTAAAGAAGTTTTGTGCTTGACTAGTTTTTCAAAGACNCTGAGATCTGTCTTTATTCTAGAATATAATCCTACATTTATTTTTTGACGATTTAATTCATCATTNAATTGATCCAACCGTAGTTGAAAATCACAATTATTTTTACTAAAAATTGTATCTCTATTTTGCAGTAATGCTGCGATGATGGCAGATTTTTTTCCTGCTTTAGTAAGCATATGTGCTAATCGAACATGGCATGGAAATTTTGAGATTTCTCTACCATGAGATGTTATTTTATTTTGGCCGTTAACAGCACCCAGCTTATTGAGTAATTCATATGCATTGGCTAGACGATTTGGATCAGGCTTTGTTAAAAACTGCATACTGCTGAGTTCTGAACCCCAAAGAGAAAGCTCTAAAGCAAAATTACTAAGGTCAGAAATTTCAATTTCACTGGGAGGGAATTCTGACATTGCACCTTCCTCAGTTACGGCCCAATTCCGGTAACACCAACCCTCAGTAATACGACCTGCCCTTCCCATGCGCTGATTTGCTTCTGCTCTCGAAACTTTCTGAGTAATTAGTCGGGACATTCCACTGCTGGGATCATATAGAGATCGCCTAGTATAACCACTATCCACAACTACCTTGATATCTGAAATTGTAAGAGAGGTCTCCGCAATAGACGTCGATAAAACAACTTTGCGCAAATTTTTATTTTCCAATGGCTTCAATATTTTAAACTGCTGATCAAAAGGCAATGATCCGTATAGCGGCATTATAATTGCTGTTTTGGGCAACTTTTCTTTTAACAGTTTTGCTGTTGTTTTAATTTCAGCTTCGCCCGGTAAAAATGCGAGAATGCCTCCATCGGTCATTTCGAAGGCATTAGAAACAAGCTCAGAGAAGTTTCCCCAAAGATCTTCATTTTTTGATTTAGGGCGAGATAAGTACTTGCATTCGACATGATAAGCTCGACCTTCAGATATTATTGGAGCCCTAGTGTCTAATAAATCAGAAACTGGTCCGACATCTAAAGTTGCAGACATGACGATTATTTTTAAGTCATTTCGAAGAACTTCCGCGAGTTGTAAACTGAGCGCGAGGCCTAGGTCTGCATTTATTGATCGTTCATGGAACTCATCAAAAATAATACAACCGACTTTAGATAGACTTGGGTCAGATTGGATCATTCTGATCAGAATGCCCTCTGTAATAACCACTATACGGGTTTGCTTGCTTACTTTATTAAGCCCTTTAATCTGAAAGCCGACTGTTTCTCCAACCGGTTCATTCAGTAGCACTGCCATTTGACTTGCTGCAGCACGTGCAGCGAGCCTTCTGGGCTCTAAAACAATGATTTGTCCAGTTATGTTTTGGTTATTAAGTAACTTCAACGGAATGATTGTCGTTTTGCCCGCTCCCGGTGGAGCGACAATCAAAGCCCGCTTTTCAACAGAAACAGCCTCTTGTAATTTTGTGATAATCTCATTTATTGGAAGTGGGTCGCTCAAGTTTATCTACGCACAAATTTAGCGCGCCCGCGGTTAGTAGTCATTTGAAAAGAGATTACCCTGTAATCGTCATTTTCAATTTGGTAGTTCACATAAAATGGAAAATTGGTTCCGTCCTTCAATTCTTTAGCTGAGTAACCACCAACTCGAGTATATATTCCTTTGCATCTAAGATGGCCCTCAGTTGTTTCCTCACCGTNTACAAATCTTATTTCAACGCGCCTAATGCCATCGAACATTGCAAAATTCTGTTTGCACACATTTGTTTCTGTTTGATCTCTTAAAATGAAGATTATTGCACTCATTGGATCAAGGGCGTCCATTTGTTGGTTAGGATCTTGCCAATATGGTTTTGCAGTTTTTTTTGTTTCTAACTCAATACCGTGATCAAAATACCGCAATATTTTTTGTTCTTTTCGCCTACCTGTGTCTGATCTTTCATAATAGTATTTTGGTTTAAATACCCCCCTCTCAATTTTTCCTTGNGATGAAGCCTCAAAGCTATATTTAGCAATTGCGGATAATACGCCTGTCGAACGAAGATTTCCGGCGGCGCTGTATGAATTATTTTTATACTCTACTGCATAAGCCAGTCTGCCCAATTTTAATCCTAATATGTATACATCAAATATATGCTGTTGTGTCTTGCCATATGAGTATTCCGGCAAACTGAACACTAAAAGAAAACAGGCTGTCAGAATAACTCTCAAATATACTGTCCCAGTAAAGATATTTTATCCACTTATTATAGTTGTAGCTTCATCTAGTCAAAAAATTGCTGTAAAGGTCAACTGATAGTGTTGTAAATCGTTAATATGATGGACAGTATGGAAGATATTGCGGAATTAGCAAAAAGTGTGATGAAAGCGGACCGCAGAGCATTGTCTCAAGCGATCACTCTAATTGAAAGCTCAAGAGAAGATCATCGAATTCAAGCACTGGATTTAATGGACAAGCTAAGGTCGTCAGATAAAAAAGCAATTCGAGTAGGGCTGTCGGGAACACCGGGAGTGGGCAAATCTACTTTTATTGAAAGCTTTGGAACATATTTAACTGGAATGGGTCTGCGGGTTGCCGTGCTTGCGGTAGACCCCAGTTCAATTAGGTCAGGAGGATCTATACTCGGTGATAAAACTAGAATGGAACGGTTAGCGCGTGAGCCAAACGCATTCATAAGGCCTTCTCCAAGTCGAACTCATTTGGGAGGAGTAGCGCGAAGATCTCGAGAGGCCGTTACAATTTGCGAGTCAGCAGGGTTTGACATTATTTTTATTGAAACGGTCGGAGTTGGGCAGTCTGAAACAATAGTTTCGGAAATTTCCGATGTTTTCTTACTTCTTATTGCTCCCGCTGGTGGGGATGAACTCCAAGGCGTTAAACGGGGTATAATGGAAATAGCGGATTTAATTCTTGTTAATAAAGCGGACGGTGACCTGAAAGCTGCCGCCTCAAGAACTCGCTCTGATTACGCTAGTTCTTTGATGCTTTTACGCAAACGCAGTCATGATCCTCCAGGATACCCTCTTGCCATGACGATGTCCGCCTTGGAGGAAGAGCGCTTGTCTGAAGTGTGGAATAAAATTGATTGCCTTATAGATTGGAGGAAGGCGGACGGCTATTTTTATAATAATCGAATAGCTCAGTCGCGTTTCTGGTTTAAGGAAGAAATTCGCCAAGGTCTTTTATCAATGCTTGATAAGCAAGAGATTCAAGAAGAAATTTCTTTGTTAATGAATATGGTTGATAATGGAGAGGTTTACCCGTCGGCGGCTGCACAAAAGGTTATAAACAAGTGCATTGGAGAGATTGAATAACTGCAAGTATTTTTTGTAGGCCCACATATTTCTGTACAAGAGATGAGGCAGATTTTGTTATAATATTAAACCCCAGTGCTTGACGATCCCTAACTTTAAATTTAGAAGCACCAAAGGATTAAAGTTAATCGAATCTGTCTTTGCCAAAACTAAGTAATTTAAGAGGCTAAGCAGTACAAAAAGAACAAGGAATTCGATATGGCGCGTCGCTGTGAATTGACTGGTAAAGGCCCCATGACAGGCAATAATGTAAGTCATGCTAACAACAAAACGAAGCGCAGATTTCTACCAAATCTGAATGACGTGACGCTACAGTCTGAGACACTGGGACGTGGATTTAAGATGCGTATTACGGCAGCTGCTCTAAGAAGTGTCGACCATCGAGGAGGGCTAGACGCTTTCCTNATCAAGGCAAAAGACACAGAGTTGTCAGATAATGCTTTAAAAATCAAAAGAGAAGTTATCAAAAGCCAGACGGCTGAGGCATAACTACCTACAGTATTGACGGAGGAACTCGCCGATGATTTCTTTCACCAAGCCGCTTTTTTTATCTTTTTTANTAGTGGTCANTCCGTTCATAGCGAGNGCAGAAACTATATTGGTTAACGATGCATATGTGCGTGCTTCTTCAAAAATGGCGAAGTCTGCGGCGGCTTTTATGGATATAAAAAACACATCTTCGCAAGACGATCGATTGCTAGACGTGAAATCAAAAGTGGCTAAAAGGGTTGAACTTCATACCCACATAAAAAGTGATGACGGTGTTATGAAAATGCGTCGTGTAGATGATGGTTTTCTAATCTCGGGTAATGATACACTTAGGCTGGAAAGAGGCGGCAATCATATTATGTTCATGGGGCTTTCTCAGCCTTTTGTTAATGGAGAGAGTATTTCAATAACGCTGTTCTTTGAATCCGCTGGGCCACTTGATTTAGAGATACCGATTAAAATGAAGGAGAGATCCACTATCAAAGCTCACTCTCACGCTCACTCTCACTCTCAGTCAAAACCTCATACCCATTCCCATACGCATTCAGATTGAGCATCGCTTAAACCTTTGCATTAATCAGAATTTCAGCTGCAACGGAGATATTTATTAACCTGTATTTGCAGAGAAAATAATTTGTTTTAAGATCAAAGCGATTAGTGACGGGAATATCGATGACCGCTAGCATATTCATCGAACCAACCTTTTTTATCGTGAGATTATGGGGCTGATTTTACATTAACAAAAGAACTGTTAGTTGCCAATTTACATCAGATTTGTCTGTAAATGTGCAAATAAGCATAAAAAATCACATCATTTGTGAATAATCGTGTGTTATTAATCTTTTCTTTTTCCTGCTTGGTCCTACTTGCCTACTAAGAGAAGTGTTCACTTTGATCCATTTGGGAATTGGGACCGTATAGATCCTTAGCCAGGAGTTATTATGTCATTAATTATACTTTATACAGCCACAGCCTTAGTTTTTCTCGCATTAGACGTAGTTATGTTGAAACGTGTTTTGCATCCATTGTTCTCGAAGCATATCGGGCACATGATGCTCGATGCTCCCAAAATGGGAGCTGCTGGAGTGTTCTACTTGCTGTATGTCGCTGGTATCGTCTTTTTTGTTGCATTACCTGCTGCGAATGGAGGCAGTATATTTCAAGCATTCATAGCTGGCCTAATATTGGGAGCGATGGCTTATGGAACATATGAATTTACTAATTTTGCCACGCTGAAAGGTTGGCGCAGACGGATGGTGGCAATAGATTTGTCCTGGGGTGCTCTACTTACAGCCCTGTCAGCGGTTGGCGGTGTTTGGATTCACTCAATTTTTACTTAGTCTGCTGATTTTATCCAACGTTGTGGGTAGAAGCTGCTCCCCCTTGGCATTCCGTTAAAACGTAAGTATAGCGGCCTTACGTTTTACTGAGAGAGTGATAATGCCAGGTAGTGCAAACCTAAATACAATGATAAAGGCTGCTCGCATAGCCGGCCGTTCTCTTGTGAAAGATTTTAGAGAAGTAGAAAACTTACAGGTTTCCCGCAAAGGGGCAGGAGACTTTGTATCAAAGGCAGATACTGCAGCCGAGGGCATTATTAGAGAAATCCTATCCGAAGCGCGACCCACATATGGTTGGTTAGGTGAAGAGACAGGTGGATCCGATGGAGAAGATCCAACGCGTCGTTGGATTGTTGATCCATTAGACGGAACAACTAATTTTTTACATGGTCTTCCACATTGGGCAATATCAATTGCACTCGAACACAAAGGCAAAGTGGTTTCTGGAGTTATATTCGATGCAGCTAAAGATGAATTGTTCTTTGCAGAGAAAGGTACAGGAGCTTGGATGAATGGCCCAAGCATGAAGGACGAAAGACTTCGCGTCTCAGCGAGGGCGCGCGTGTCTGATAGTTTGTATGCAACGGGTATCCCTTTTGCGGCTTCCGTAGATGATCTCCCCTCAACGATACAGCAGCTCAAACGTCTCATGCCTATTTGTGCAGGTGTACGTCGTTTCGGCAGTGCAGCTCTGGACTTGGCCTATGTTGCAGCTGGAAGATACGATGGATACTGGGAACGCGGGTTAAAGTCATGGGATATAGCAGCAGGAGTAATAATCGCTCGAGAGGCGGGTGCTATTGTTGAAACTCTTGAGGAGCATGGTGATGAACCGCACGCTCTCGGTAGCGTAATCTGCTCAAATGATTCCCAATTCGATGAATTTAAGAAAATTATAAGGGTGTAATTTAGTTCCAGGGTGATTTAGTTTTCGCTAGTCGTTTTCTCACATTTGGGATAGCTGATTTCACAGTTTCATAATCAGCTTTAGGATTGGGAGGGTGGCCACTACTATCTCTCCAAAAGTTAAAGCTCCCTAATTTAACAAAAGTGGGAAGGCAAAGGATACTGCCAACTGCAAACCCACCAATATGTGCCCAATAGGCTACACCACTGTCGCCTGATCTAAAAACAGTTCCATTTGCTAACTGAAGTAAAAACCATGCGCTAAGTACAATCCATGCTCTGAGTGAGATAATTTTAAAGAAAACTAAAATAAAGAAAAGTATATCCACGCGGGCCCTAGGGTACAATAAAAGGTAGCCTCCCATCACACCGGCTATCGCACCTGAAGCACCAACAAGAGGTATTGGGGACAGTGGAGCCGTAAAGTAATAAATAATATTGGCCCCAATCCCGCAAAAAATATAAAAAATAAGAAACCCGAAGTGTCCCATCTGATCTTCCATATTGTCACCAAAAATATGCAAAAACAACATATTACCAGCCAGGTGGAGTATGCCACCATGAAGAAAAATGGAGCTTAATAAAGTGAATGGATCATTGCCCTGAGTAAGTCGGTAGGGAATTAGTCCCCATGATGTAAATAAATTATTAATAATCTTTGGGTCGTTTAAACTTCCCCAATAACTGAAGAAAATAACACAATTCACAAAAATTATTGAATAGGTGATGTAGGGTACCCGGCCAGATGGATTATGATCCCGTATTGGTAGCATCCTGTAATGCCTAACGTAGTTAGTTTTTTATTTGGTGTTGCTCAATTTCAGGTTATTTTCATTTAAAATTGCCAAGCTGGAAGATAGGTGCTTTTCAGTCGCAATTTTAATTTAGAAATTTCCGCTAACCTAAATCTAATAAGCTTGAAGCAATTAATTTAAAAATCTTATACCATCCCAACACCGGAAATCTAAAGATCCAAATCATAAAATGTTAGTTTGCTGTATTAAGAGCGATTGTATTTTCGCTCTCAAAATTTTTTGAATCCACGAATGCTATTTTATGGCAATAATAATAAAGTGCTTTGCAACTTAATAATTTAATTAACCAGTTAAACCTTGAGCGTCTGCTTCATCCCACAAGGCTTTCCAAGCCTTTTTGGCTTTGCCTCTGTGCTTTGCTGATTTTGCTTCTTCAAGATTGTCAAGCATACCATCTCCTTCAACGACAATCAGACCTATCATNCCCATATTGGCGTGCGGTTTGCATTGGTATCCATAAAACCCGGGTGTATCGAAAACTACATCAACCTGTTTATTGATTTTACCTTTCCACTTTTCAGCACCAGCGGGCAGCATTCCTTTGATTATTTCGCTGTTATGTCCTTTGTCAGTTGGGATAAAACTTACTTCATCACCCACCTGAACTTTCAATAGACGTGGCGAAAATATCATTTTATTTTTAGAGTTATCAGGATCTTTATTGAGCATCAGGACTTCATATTTCGTGGATGCCACTGCTGTTTTTGACATGAGTAATGAGCCTGTTAAAGCTGCAGAAGCTGCGATAAATTCTCTTTTTGACATTGATCTAATCATGTATTTCTCCGTAACAAATTTTGACCCAACATGGTTGACAGTTAAAGGCCCTTTTACATTTTATAACTCTAACAAAGGCGGTGGCATAAACAGTTTGATACTATCCGACTGACCTTCTCATTACATTAATTTACTATCCTTTTAAGAGATTTCAATAGATTTACTTGTAAATATTTTAGTATTTTACAATACAATTGACAAAAATATTTAAAGGGGACATTCTTTGGAGGCTTTTTAATGCCAAGGGCATTATAGCTATGAGACCTTGCCAGCTAGCTAATGATAACGTACTCCACTATGTTGTAATTAGAATCGCCAGCCAGTCTTTTTTGCTGCGTAAAGTTCATCTTGGTTGGGTCGCAAATTTTGTTATTGTGAGGTGGTCTCGTGTATAATGCTTTGGCAGTAATGAAGTTGTTCAAGCCTCAATGGTTAGTGCCTTTTGCAATGGTAGCTTCAATTGTGATTGTTATTGGCTTTCAGACTTTAAATTTTGAACCGCTAAATACGCCGGCAGATACCCCTATCATTTCCAGTAAGCTAATATACATTGTGAAAAGTGACGAGCTATCCACCCAAATCCTTGACGAAAATAGCACTATTTTAGTTGAGTATCCCAAAGGTAAGGAAACATTTGTTTCTACTCTGCTTACCGTGATAAATAGAGATAGGACTAAGAAAAATATAGATAAGGCTAGCCCGTTAGTCCTTCAAGAAAAAGATGATGGGCGCATAGGCGTTTTTGATCCTGAATCTCAAGAAGAGATAGATTTAATGGGTTTTGGAGAAGATAATATTATTATTTTCCGTGATATATTAGGACGATAGTGTAAATATAAACTTACACACTGTAAATTTTAATTGACATATTTATTTCTTTTTTTATCCTTGTCACAGAAGGAATCTACCTGTGATTCAAACGCTTTCATGCGAAAATGCAATGAAAGCTCAAACTAAGATGTCGGTAGGACAGGTATACCTACGGGAGAGAAGGTTAATTTATGGCTCTTTTATCTTTTGAAAAGAAATATCGAGTTCGCGGTGGCACCTTAGTAGGAGGTGACCTTTGTGACTTTTGGGTTGGCCCGTTTTATGTGGGCTTTTGGGGGCTTTCAGTCGCCTTTTTTGCTTTACTTGGGACGATTCTAATTTTCTATGGCGCAGCGCTTGGTGATACTTGGAACCCATGGCTTATTTCAATTGAACCACCTGAACTTGAAGTTGGTCTGGGCTTTGCCCCATTGCAAGAAGGTGGTCTTTGGCAATTAATTACCATTTGTGCTCACGGTGCATTTATTTCATGGGCTCTTCGTGAGGTGGAAATTTCGAGAAAGTTAGGGATGGGTTTACATATCCCGGTCGCGTTTGCTGTTGCAATTTTGGCTTATACCACGCTTGTTGTAATTCGCCCTGTATTAATGGGAGCGTGGGGCCACGGTTTTCCATATGGAATTTGGTCACACCTTGATTGGGTTAATAACGTCGGTTATGCCTACGGTAATTTCCACTATAATCCAGCTCATATGATTGCTGTCAGTTTATTTTTCACAACGACTTTAGCATTGGCGTTGCACGGCTCGCTAATTCTTTCAGCGGCCAATCCAGAAAAAGGGCAGGAAATGCGCTCACCGGATCATGAAGATACCTTTTTTCGTGATTTTATTGGTTATTCTATTGGGCCGCTAGGCATCCACCGTCTTGGACTGCTTCTCGCGCTGAATGCCGTGATCTGGTCTGCGATATGTATCGTTATATCAGGCACTGTATGGTTCGATGCTTGGTCTGAGTGGTGGTTTTGGTATGTAGATCTCCCTATGTGGGTAGATATTGAGGGAGGCGTCAATGGTTGAGTATCAGAATATTTTTACGCAGGTGCAGGTCCAAGGGCCCCCTGAAATGGGGGTTGAAGAGGGTGTACCTCTGAATGAAAGGACAAATTCAGCTCGATTTTCGAAATTATTAGGTTGGTTTGGAAATGCTCAACTTGGTCCGATCTATTTAGGATCATTTGGTGTGGTTGGTCTTGCCACAGGGTTAATTTGGTTTGTAATGGTTGGCGCAAGTTATTGGGCGCAGGCTGATTATAACCCAGCTATATTTCTGAGAGATTTATTTTACTTCTCGTTGGAGCCGCCGGCCGAGGAATATGGGTTGAGCATGCCGCCCATGAAAGAAGGTGGTTTGTGGTTGATCGCTAGTTTCTTTTTGCTTGTTTCAGTACTGTCGTGGTGGCTGAGATCCTACGAGCTAGCAAGGCAACTCAAAATGGGTAAGCATGTATTTTACGCTTTTGGTGCTGCAATATGGCTATTCTTAGTTCTTGGTTTAATTCGACCAGTCTTAATGGGTAGTTGGTCTGAGGCTGTCCCATACGGAATTTTTAGTCACCTAGACTGGACGATGAACTTTTCTGTGGTTTACGGCAATCTTTTTTACAACCCATTTCATGCCCTGAGCATAGTATTCCTTTATGGCTCAGCACTATTGTTTGCCATGCATGGAGCGACGATTTTAGCGGTCTCAAGGTTTGGTGGGGACAGAGAATTAGAGCAAATAGCGGATCGCGGCACCGCATCCGAGCGTGCAGCATTGTTCTGGCGCTGGACCATGGGCTTTAATGCCTCGATGGAGGGTATTCATCGGTGGGCTTGGTGGTTTGCGGTTTTAACCACTATTACCGGGGGTATCGGCATACTTTTGACTGGCACCGTTGTAGACAATTGGTACTATTGGGCTCAGCTTCATGGCTATGCCCCAATGAATTGAGGTGATCAAAATGGATAGTAAAAATACGAAAGATGGTTGGGATAGGGAAATGTCAATTGCCCAAATCTTTGGGCAGATGTTTTCGGGATCGTTGGTTGCCGGGGCATTAGTAGGAATACCAGTAGTTTTTATAGTTGCTCTCATGTGGTTGGGTGAATTTCTGCCGGAGGAATCCAAACTTGCAGATGACCCCACACCGGATTCTTTCGTCTCAAGTGAAAATTAACGATCAACTAGATCAAAGTTTCAAAAATTTTCTCAAAATAAGAAGCTGCAGTTTTAACAACTGCAGCTTCTTGTCTTATAGATCTATTATTGAGCATTTATTATCTTTATTTTAAAGA
>PAHS01000002.1 GCA_002711145.1 Marinovum sp.
GGCTGTTCGAAAAAGACCTGGTATGTATATAGGTGATACAGACGATGGGTCAGGCTTACATCATATGGTCTACGAAGTTGTTGATAATGGGATAGATGAAGCACTTGCCAAACATGCGGATTATGTAGAGGTTAAAATTTGTTCTGACAATAGCGTTTCAGTTAGGGATAACGGTAGAGGTATCCCAGTTGATATTCATGAAGAAGAGGGAGTATCAGCCGCTGAAGTAATCATGACACAGCTCCACGCAGGCGGTAAATTTGATAGTAATTCTTACAAAGTATCCGGCGGACTTCACGGAGTTGGTGTATCTGTAGTAAATGCACTATCTGTATGGCTAGAACTTCGAGTATGGCGTAATGGAAAAGAGCATTTTGCGCGATTTGAGCATGGTGAAACAGTAGAACATCTAAAAGTCATAGGAGAGGCCAGCCTAGAAAGAGGAACAGAAGTTAGGTTTTTGGCGTCTACTGATACCTTTTCTAATCTAGAATATTCATTTGAAATACTTGAAAAGCGCCTTCGTGAACTCGCATTTCTAAATTCTGGGGTAAAGATCATATTAATCGATGAACGCCCAGCTGAATTTCGTAAAGCAGAGCTGTTTTATGAAGGAGGGGTAAAGGAGTTTGTGAAATACTTGGACCGCTCCAAGGCCTCGATAATGCCCGAGCCTATTTTCTTTGTCGGTGAACGTGATGAAATTGGCGTTGAGGTAGCCATGTGGTGGAACGATAGTTATCATGAAAATGTTCTGCCATTTACGAATAACATACCCCAGAGGGACGGTGGCACCCATATGGCCGGTTTCAGAGGGGCGCTAACAAGGACAATAAACAACTATGCTCAATCCAGCGGTATAGCAAAAAAAGAGAAGATTAATTTTACGGGTGATGATGCACGTGAAGGCCTTACATGTGTTCTTTCTGTAAAAGTACCAGATCCAAAATTTAGTTCACAAACTAAGGATAAGCTTGTTTCATCTGAAGTTCGCCCTGCTGTAGAGGGGTTAATGAATGAAAAGCTTTCTGAGTGGTTTGAAGAAAACCCTAATGAGGCAAAAATAATAGTTGGTAAAATAATTGAGGCTGCTTTAGCTAGAGAGGCTGCTCGCAAGGCACGTGAGCTAACACGTCGTAAAACAGCAATGGACGTCAATTATTTGGCTGGAAAGTTAAAGGACTGTTCTGAGAAAGATCCTTCGAAGGCAGAAGTTTTTCTGGTTGAGGGTGACTCGGCGGGAGGATCAGCACAAACTGGAAGAGACCGGCTGACTCAGGCAATTTTACCCTTGAAGGGAAAGATTCTAAATGTAGAGCGTGCTCGTTTTGATCGTATGCTTGCCAGTCAAGAAATTGGTAACTTAGTAATGGCACTGGGAACTGGTATTGGGCGAGACGAATTTAATATAGATAAATTGAGATATCACAAAATAATAATAATGACTGACGCAGACGTTGACGGGGCTCACATTAGGACGCTTTTACTTACTTTTTTTTATCGTCAAATGCCTGAATTAGTCCAGGGAGGGTTTTTGTATATTGCACAACCGCCGCTGTTTAAGGTTTCAAGAGGTAAATCAGAAGTTTATCTTAAGGATCAATCTGCTCTTGAGGATTTTCTAATTCAGCAGGGCAGTGAAGGCAGTATTCTACGATTAAACGACGAGTCTGAAATTTCTTCTCAGGATCTAATTCGAGTCGTTGAAGAAGCACGCCAGCTTAAGAGAGTTCTGGAGGCTTTTCCGACTCATTACCCTCGCCATATTTTGGAACAAGCAGCAATCGCTGGGGCTTTTGTTCCTGGCGTGGTTGAAAAGGATTTACAAGGTACAGCTGATAAAGTTGCCGAACGCTTAAACCTTATAGCATTAGAATACGAAAAGGGATGGAAAGGGCGTCAAACACAAGATCACGGTATAAAGCTTACTCGCATATTAAGAGGCGTCGAGGAAATGCGAACGCTTGACGGGCCGATGTTAAGGTCTGGGGAAGCTAGAAAAACAGGTAGCTTAACGGATAGTCTGAAAGAGGTATATAGCAAACCTGCAAAACTACTTCGTAAAGACCGAGCTCAGCCTATTCGTGGCCCATTAGACCTCCTGGAGTCTATTTTCGTTGAAGGTGAAAAGGGTCTGAACCTACAGCGTTACAAAGGTTTGGGGGAGATGAACCCTGATCAANTATGGGAAACCACGCTTGATCCTGATGCAAGAACGCTNTTGCAGGTAAAAATTGATGATGCGGCAGAAGCCGATGATCTCTTCACGCGTTTAATGGGGGAGGTGGTTGAGCCGCGACGGGAGTTTATCCAACAAAATGCACTGACNGTCGAAAATCTTGATTTTTAATATATAAGTTTTTTCACCACNGCTGAAAGTTCTTCCATATCTTTTTCTGTGGTTGACCACGAACATACAAAACGTCCGGTCAAAGACTCGTCTAAGTCCCCTTCGAAGCTGCCATTTCTTAAGTAATATTTTACTCCAGCTTGTAAAAGCTGTTGATGCATTCTACGTGGCATATCTGCAAAAATTATGTTTGCATCGGGTTGGTGATGCAATTTTACGTACGATAAAGAGCTCAATAAGGCAGCCAAGTTTTTTGCACTGGAATTTGCTGATTTGGCTAAATCAAGCCAAAGATCATTTTCTAAATAAGCAAGCATTTGCGCTGACAGGTATCTATTTTTGGAAAACAGATGTCCTGCTCTCTTTCTTCGTAATTCAAACTCTCTGGCATGTTTGTTGTTAAAGAAAATTACGGCCTCTACTCCCATTAAACCATTTTTAGTACAACCAAACGTTACAGCATCTACTCCAGCTTTCCAGGTCATTTCTGCTGCTGTACAACTGAGCGCTGAAAGAGCATTTCCAAATCTTGCACCATCCATATGGAGATTAGAATTAAACTTAGATTTTATTTCAGAAATTTGATGAATTTCCTGTAAGCTGTAGCACCGTCCTTTTTCTGTAACTTGTGTTATTGAAATTGGGCCACGCTGTGGTCCATGTATACCTCTAGTTTCTTCATATAATATTGTAGCGTTAAGTTCAGCAGGATTAATTTTGTCGGTTTGTCCAACCAAAGTAAGTTTTGCTCCTCCGGTGAAAAATTCCGGAGCATTGCATTCGTCTTGATGTAGGTGGGATACTGGTGAGCAAAAAATAGTATCCCAAGGATTAGAGAGGCAGGCCAATGCTAGTGAGTTTGCCGCTGTACCTGTGGAAACTAAGAAAACAGTTGCCTCATCTTTTTCAAAAATATTTTTGATACGATCAGATAGTTCGTACATATAGTCATCTTCGCCATAACTAATTTGATACCCATCATTTACTGCTTTTATCTTTTCTATAATTTGGGGTGGAACAGGGCTTGTGTTGTCTGAGGCAAAATTCATGTTGGTTCCAAAATTATATGATTTTCCCAATCATTTTCGTTTACAGACTTCTCTGAAATAGTAGCTCCCTGAATTGAAATACCAGCGTGATGGACAGACCCAGGATTTCCTGTCAACAATGGGTGCCAATCCAGTAATGGTTTATTTTCGTAAAGTAACTTGTACGCGCAAGTGGATGGGAGCCAATAAGCATTTTGCTTGATCGTATTCGGAGTAAGTTTAATGCATTCTGGGACGAAATCCTGACGATTTGTATAGTCACTACAAAGGCAATCTTTATCATTAAAAAGCCTGCATGCTATTCTTGTTAGAAAAACCTCTCCTGACTCTTCGTCTTCTATTTTGTTAAGGCAGCATTTTCCACAACCATCACAAAGGGCTTCCCATTCTGAAGCATTCAAATTTTCTAAAGATTTCTTTTCCCAAAACTTGTAAGCAAATTTTGGGTTGTTCGGCTTTTTATCTGTCATGTTTTACACAGAATTTCTTTAGCTTTTTCACAATCTGATGCCATTTGCTTGACTAGTATGTCGACAGTATCAAAACTCAATTCAGGCCGTAAATACTCTACGAGCGCTATTGAAACTTGAGCTCCATAAATATCACCAGAAAAATCAAAAATGTAAGTTTCTAAATTTGGTGTATTCTTACCAAACATTGGTCGAACGCCTATAGAAGCAGCGCCCTTATAGCTCCCTTTATATGGTCCGTCTAAAATATCAATCAAAACAGCATAAACGCCAAGTTTGGGAAGATGTAATTCGTGCAATTCCATGTTTGCAGTTGGATAGCCTAAAACACGGCCGCGCTGTTCTCCTCCAATTATAGGCCCTTCAATTCTGTGCCAATGTCCTAACTGACTTGCCGCTTCTTTGGGCTTTCCGTCTGATAATAGTTGTCTTATCGATGTTGATGATAGTTCTCCATGATCACCTTTAATTAATTCAAGTGTAGTAACTCCAAAGCCAAGGTTGACGCCCAAGTCTTTTAAAATTTGTACATTACCTTTTCTGTCTCTTCCAAAACAAAAGTCTTGGCCAACCAAAACATGTTTCAATTTTAAGCCATCAGATAATACTTTGCGCGCAAATTCTTCAGGATTTAATTTTGATATCTTAGCGTTAAAGTTTAGCTCGTATAGCTTTTCCACACCTAGTTTTTCCAGCCTAGTTGCTTTTGCAGCGGGGCTCATTAACCGAAATGCAGGGGCATGAGGAGCAAAGTAGCTCCTTGGATGAGGTTCGAATGTAACAACTCCTACCGGTGCGCTTAAATTTTTTGCAATACTGTGAACTTTTTTGAGAACCGCCTGATGCCCTAAATGTACGCCATCAAAGTTACCAATTGCTGCAACGGCATTGGTATCGCTAGGTTCCACATACTGGTAGTCTCTAATTATTCTCATAATGAATGCATTAGCGCCAGTCGGGCAGTGGTGCAAGATAGCTTGAAATTAATAGTACAGATGATTAATCAAATTTACGGCTAGGTGCTAATACCATGGCCTCGCCCACAAGAACATTTTTACCATCCACTTCACACTTACAATCAAGTTTTACTCTACGCTTGTCAATTTGAATGTCCGTAACTTTAACCTCAGCATAAACAAGGTCACCCGGCCTAACTGGCGCNAGAAACTTTAATGATTGACTCATATAAATAGCACCATGACCTGGCAACTGCTCTCCGATAACGGCTGAAATCAATCCAGCTGTTAACATTCCATGAGCAATTCTACCTTCAAATATTGTATCCTGGGCATAGTCATCATCTAAATGTACCGGATTATGGTCAGTACTGACTTCGGCAAACATCTCAATATCTTTATCCGTGACGTACTTTTGCAGATAACGGGTCATTCCCATTTCTATATCTTCAATGCAAATTGTTCCGCGTGGCTGATTNTCCAGCATGTTATTCTTACTCCAAGACGAAATATTGCTACTCATCCATTAAAACTANTGTAACTTTATTACTTTGCAAATGCAGAAAATCAAGTTAAATTTGATATGTANGCATACTTAATTTTAAGTTTGAGCTAACGTAAATAGCCAATACTGTAGGTGCATGTTACTTTTTGTTCTGAAATGTACTGATTTAATGCTTCTGGATTTGGGTTAATCGATGTTTTAGTTTCTTTTGCAGCTAAACCACCTGTTATAAATAAGCTATCAATTCCTTCAGAGTTGGCGCCTTCTATATCAGTGTTGATTCCATCACCGATAGCTAAAATCTTTTTGTCAGTAATTTTTGTACTAAGATCTGCCAGTCGTAACCNGGCCAAATCATAAATAGCACTATGTGGTTTGCCAAAATACAAACTTTCTCCACCCATTTCAGTATACATTTTCGCAAGAGCGCCTGCGCACCACTGCCTAACTGATCCACGGTCTACAACTATGTCAGGGTTTGCACACAAAAATTTCATCCCTTGGTCTATAGCGAATAAAAAAATCTCTCTATTTACCACTGGATCTGCAGATCCATCGAAAGGACCGGTGCAAACGATGCCTTCAGCATCATTTATAGATACTTGATCAACTTCAATTGGTGATTTGATAATAGAAATGGGATCGAAGAATAATTGATCGCGAGGTTCCCCAATGAAAAAAACCTTTTTTCCTACCACGCCAGTAAACATTGCTGCTCTGGCGCTATCACCTGAAGTTGCAACCGTATCGAAGCATGTCGTTGGAACATTCAAATAATGAAGTTGCTTTTCGACACCAATTCTAGGTTTTGGTGAGTTTGTAAGCAACACAACCTTTCCACCGGTTTTTCTATATTTTATTAGTGCTTCTACAGCAGATTTATAGGCTGTAATTCCGTTATGGACACACCCCCAAAGATCAACAAATAAAGCATCGTATTGATGGGCTATCTCATCCAGGCTATTTATTATCAGTGTCACTGTTGCCACCTAGTTGGTCAAATTTCCTAAATGTTTATAATTTTAGTTGTGGTATTATTTGCTTTTTGCGACTGAGGATACCAGGTAAAACTATAGTGTCTCCTTCACTGCTTTTACCAAATGACTTTTCAGTAATTTCTTTAACTAAATTGTTTGGCANCAAAAGGGTTGCCTCTTCTTTCAATATATCAATGACGAAGAATAAAATCTGATCAACACCCTCTTTTTCTTCAATTTCTTCCATTGCTTTAAGGAGGGATTTTTTTCTTTTAAGAATTTCAGNAGGTTTAGTGGTTTCCATTACTGATATACGAAGCTTTTTATCCCCTACATTATATTTTTTTGAATCCATTAAAATTAATTCTGGATCCGTATAGTTTGAAACATCTGATTTTGCTGTGAAGAGTTGGGAGGCATATGATTTCATATCAATGCCTAAATCCTTTGCTAATTTTTTAGCAATTGATTTGTCNAAATCTGTTGTTGTTGGACTGCGAAATTCGAGAGTGTCCGATAAAATACAGCTCAACGCAGCTCCCTTTATCATTGTTGGCATTTTGGTGGTGATATCAGCTCCCATTATTTCTATCATAACCGTTGCAGTGCAGGCTAACGGCCGGATGACTACATCAATTGGGTGTTTCGTTTGTAACCCACCAACTAGCTTATGATGGTCAATTATTGTCTGAATCTCGCAGTCATTAATATTTTCAGGTAATTCATCAGGGTTATTGGTATCAACTATTACAACCGAGCTTCCACTGTCCAAATTATCTATTATTTGCGGTTTCTCTATTCCCCAATAATCTAGCATGAAAAGTGCTTCGCTATTTGGTTGTCCTAGCAGAACAGGCTCTGTATCAATATTTTTAACATGTTTTAGATACCAGGCCCAAATAATAGGTGATCCTGTAGAGTCTGTATCTGGTGATTTATGCCCAAACACCATAACCGACATAATATGATCCTTTTTAATATTTGCTTAGGGCCACGCTCTTGGCTCGTTTCATTCTAAAGGTTTTTAGTCTCGAATAAAAATAGGAGCTTCTAACGTAGAACTTTCAGGCTGATACTTATAGCCTCCTAAATCAAATTCCAACAATGAATTTGGATCATTAATGCGATTTTCCATAATGTAGCGTGCCATCGCCCCTCTGGCCTTTTTTGCATAAAAGCTGATAACCTTCAGTCCCTTCTCTGTATTTTCATAAAAGGTTGGAGTTATAATTTTCATATTTACAATATTTGGAGCTACGGATCCAAAATATTCTTGGCTTGCGCAATTTATCAGAAATTTAGAACGTGTTTCTTTTGCAGTTTCGTTGAGCGCACATGACACTCGGGACTTCCAAAAATCATGAAGGGATGTATGATCACGAATATTAAACTTGCTTCCCATTTCAAGTCGATATGGCTCGATTTCATCAAAAGGACGAAGAATACCATACAACCCAGAAAGTATACGTAAATGGTCTTGTGCCCAACGCAATCCATCTGAATTCAGGGTCGCCGCATCAAATCCTTGGTACGTATCACCAGCAAAAGCAAATACAGCAGCTTTTTTATCCTGATGTCCAAAAGACTTAAAACGCTCCAAATTTAAATCGGCCAGTTTTTCACTAATTTTCATTATTGAAATTAGTCCTTCCTTGCCTAGGTTTGACGCAATCTGAGCCAAATCATGTGCTTCGTTGGAAAATTGGGGTACTGATGTCACTTCTGCATCAATTGGTGACATATCAAGTTTTTTTGCGGGTGATACGACTACTAACATTTAACCTCCAAGTATTATAAAGATTATCTAGGTCTCTTTAATCAATACGTCCAGTTTCATGATACACAAACTACTTTGTATGGCATGGCATTTCAAATGTAACATCAAATTTATATTGATAGACTATCTTAATAATAATTCTGGTAGAATGTAATCTCTCAACGAAATCAAAATTACAAATGCAACTAATGGAGCTAGATCAAGAGGTCTGGTGTCTGGTAGTATGTTTCGTATGGGGGTGTAGATTGGTTCTAATAGTTTATTCAACCCCAGCCAAAGCTGCGTTACGAACGGTTGACGTAAATTTAAAATCTGAAAGGAAATAAGCCAGCTAAAAATGATGTGTACGACCATTATAAAGAAGGCCGCATCCAGTATTAAGCGTAAAGGTCCATAAATTGCCATCATAAGTGTTACTCTTTCATCTATCTTTACTACTTAGGCAACATTTCAAGTATCGGCAAGTACAAGAGTTTATTGCTATTTAATTTTTATATTTTGCTTTTTTGTAGGCTTTTCCGATGCAGCTTTGTTTTTTGGAACGTCCATCTTTATTTCTCCAGCTAGAAATGGAAGTAAATCGTCGCTTACAGTGAAATTTGTTGGCTCTTTTGGTGGTACTTTCCATTCTAACGAATCCATCGCGGAACAGTTTGCGCAGATTGGCTCCCAATCCGTATTAACAGTATTACATTTTTTGCATATCCATTGCGGCCCACGTTTTGCTGTAATTGCTAGGTTTAACAAATTACGTATTGTTTCGTCATCTCCTCCTTTACCTCTCTCAGTTACCGCCATGAGAGTAAGTACTCTTGTATCCTGGTCCTCCGTTAGTATCTTTTTAAGTACCCTATGGGCCATTGGAAAGTTTTCCTGTTTCAAATATAGCTCCGATAGAGAAATTTTAGATTCCAAATGATCAGGATTTAACCTGCAAAGTTTCTGCAGTCTTTTGAGTTTCTCTTCGTCACTTTCGGCTGCAAAAATTTCATAGAAAACAATCTTAAGATCAGGATGTGGTTGTGATTGCCAAGCTTTATTTATTATGCGGATCGCATTACGTGCATTACCTCTTTGTATGTAGGCACGAGCAGCGAGTACCGCAGCTGGCACTAGGTCGGGTGATAATCTGTTTGCCTCAATAGCTGCTTCTTGTTGTTCTATTGAAGCCTCTTCGTTCAGCAGGTCTTTCGCTTCTGCTAATGCCAAAACAGCGTCACGGCGTCTATGAATGTCTTTGGGGATCGATCCCGTTTTAAACTTTGCGCCGAGTGTTTTTCGCGCGCCTCGCCAATCGCCTAACTCAGCTTGAAGCTGAAGCAAAATATCCTGTGTTTCAGNATGTGTTGGTTTTATACTAAATGCCTCTTTNGCGATTTTTATTGCTATGTCTGTTTNGCCTTCTGCTAATTTTTGCTTGAGTATTCCGCGTAGGCCTACGAATTTAGTTTGNGGGTTTTGGATGAGGGATTTATATGTCTTAGTAGCTTTATTTAGATCTCCAGAAAGTTCTGCTGCCTGGGCAATAAGCAAATTTGTTAACTCAGGTCTTTTAAGATATTTTTCCGCTTTATTTGCCTTTGCGAGAGCAAGTGGGCCCTCGCCTGACGCTAAAGCTAATAAGCCCTCAGATAGCGCACCGAAGCCCTTTCTTTCTCTATTTTTTGAGAAATATCGTGAGATAGCCGTTTCATCACCGTTAATAAAACTCAAGATTGCGAGCAAGAGTGAGAATAACTTCAGACCCAAAATTGCAGATAATGCAATTAAGCCTAAAAATATGACTGTCTGAATAGGACTAAGTATAAATTCAGTTGTACCAATATTTACAAAAACCTCGCCTAAAATGGTTTTTTCATTATCCATCAAATATGTGACGCCAAGTGCAATGACCGTAATTATCACTATAAAAAAAACTATCTTAAAAAGTGATATTAGCATTCAAGACGTCCTAATCTGTATGGAAATGGATTAATTGATTTATAGCATTATCGATCTCTAAAAGACTTTTTGCTTCGTTATACCAATCGCTCATTTCACCCTTTAAATCTAATGGTAGTCGGTCTAATTCTTCCAACGCCTCTTTTATTTTGCCATTTTTAACTGAATATTCAGCTCTAGACAGAATGGCGTCATTACTGTTTCCAACTTGGGGGCTAGTTGATCTTGTTTTGACAAATTTTTGTAAAAATTTGATAATGTCTGACCCATCCTTCTCGTTTAAAGAATACTTTTTTTGATCAATAGCCAGAAGGTTTCGGGCATAGAGGGGAAATGTTTGAAGTAAGTCGCTTTGAGTGGATAGCCCAGTTTTTGCAAAGTTCTTTATTATAGCCGGTGCCTCCTCACCACTAGCTATTTCGTATTCAGCTAAGGCTTTTTGGAAAGGCAGGCCTGTTGCCAATGCGTTTTGCATCGACGATAATGCTTCGCTCATGAGGTTTTGGGCATCTTCATCAGCCACTGTTGAATTAACGGATACGTTATTTCCAAGTTTTGAGTCTAATGAAGAAATATCTTCCGTCAGTATCTTGGTTCTGTCATCGATGAGGGCTTCAATTCTTTTGATACTTATATCACTTTGGGAAAAATCATATTTTTCAATAGTCTGCATTTTTTTGCTTAGTTCTTCTAATTCATTAACAATTGGCAGTATATCAACCTCTTTTGGAATATTGCTATCTATCTTAGAGACTAATGCGCTTAGCTCATTTATCTGCATAGATAGATTATCGTAATTAATTGCAGACTTTTTTTGAGCTGCCTTTAATTCATTCCAGATAGGTAATCCTGGAACAACACTAATACTGAGTAGAAAGCTTACAATAGCTCCAATAATAGCCGCTAGGACAACTGATATTAAAATAATCCAAACATTAGGTTTTTTTGGACTATCAATAACTGGATCATTTGAAGATGTATTTGATGGTTTTTTTTGCTCTGATTTAGATTTATCCACTATAGTCTTACTGCTATCTGCTGTGGCTTTTTTATCGTCTGTCATTTTTTGCCTAAATAAAAATGTTATTTGATATAACGCTAATCTTTTGAAGTTAATTACTCAAGATGTGCGTTTTCAAGAACTGTTTTTGTTGAAGANNTCATACCAACTAAATCTGGAGTTTGTGCCTCACTAATCGATGCTGGGCTTACGTCCAAGAATACATTTGCTACTGCTGAACTTATTGCAATAATATGACATTTATCGAAGTTGGGGATTTGATCCTTAAGAAGGCGGCCACTGCGTTCTGAAAAAATCGGTAAAATTATTTTTTCACCATTTTTAAATGCATTTAAAGCTTGAAATGATAGGTTCTTAGCGATCTGATCATATCCTTCCCATTCATGGCACAAAAANCCTGCCTTTCTTAAACGATTCATAAGGTCGACCTTAGTATATTTTCCACGAATATGGAGAATATCTCCTTCAATCTTTTTACTTAAGCAAAGCTTCTTAATAAGTTGTTCAACATTATCACCATATTTTTCAGCTGAATAACCCAAAGAAGAGGCAAGACTTGTTGTTCTATCTCCAACACAGATAGCCCTGATGTTATCATTTACGGCCTGACCAGCAGCTTTTACCCCGTTTGAAGATGTAAAGATAAGGTTAGTAGTTTTTTTTAATATTTTTGGTCGAGAGAAAAATTTAATCTCGATCGCTGGGGATATTATAATTTGCTCTTTTTGCAAGTTTCTTTCAAAAAAAGAAGCAAAAAGATTGGCTGATTCCACAGGCCTTGTTATGATTAATTTAGGTTTTAATTCGTTGTATGTCATCTTTTGTAATGGTAACTGGCCCGAAACTTTCGCACAATGGGATTTAAAGTGAAGTCATCTGCTCGTGTAATTTTAGGTATAGAGAGTAGTTGTGATGATACGGCTGCGTCTATCGTATCATATGAAGAAAATAATTCAAAAATACTTTCATCAGTAGTGGTTAACCAAAACACATTACATGAAAAGTATGGTGGTGTTGTCCCTGAGATTGCCGCTAGGGCGCATGCTGAAAGAATAGATATTGTTGTAACGAACGCCTTCAAGGAGGGTAAAGTGAGCCTGGCAAATGTAGATTTAATCGGTGTTACTGCTGGCCCTGGTTTAATTGGAGGAGTCGTTGCCGGTGTGATGTGTGCTAAGGGTTTAGCCTATGGAGCTAATTTACCTATGGTTGGTGTTAATCATCTCGCAGGACATGCGCTAACTCCACGGCTTACTGAAAATATAGAATATCCATATTTAATTTTACTTGCATCAGGAGGTCATTGCCAATTTATACTGGTTGAAGGTGCAGATAAATTTTCACGTATAGGCGGTACTATCGATGATGCACCNGGAGAAGCTTTTGATAAAACGGCTCGGCTTCTGGGCTTAAAGCAACCAGGGGGACCGTCGATTGAGAAAGAAGCTACTAACGGCAATTTCAAACGATTTAAATTCCCCCGACCTCTCCTAAATCGGAATGATTGTGATATGTCTTTTTCAGGTTTAAAGACTGCTGTATCAAGGTCATTGAAGGATTTAGATATTCAACAAGGTGGTCTATATGAACAAGACGTTAAAGATTTTTCAGCAAGTTTNCAGGCAGCTATCTCTGATGTACTTTTGGAAAAATCAAAAAGAGCAATAATTGAGACACGCAAAAAATTTCCAGANCTTAAGACATTCGCAATTGTTGGTGGAGTAGCCGCAAATCAAAAAATTCGTTCAAATTTATTGTCAGTTTGTAATGGCTTGGATATTAACTTTGTTGCGCCNCCNCTAAGTCTGTGTACCGATAATGCGGCTATGATAGCATATGCTGCNGGGGAATTATACGCTTTGGGACATGAGGATGATTATTTTTTATCACCGAGGTCTCGTTGGCCGCTAGACGAAAAGAAAGCACCAATGCTCGGAAGTGGAAAAAGAGGAGCCAAAGCATGACTGTGGGAATTCTTGGGGCTGGTGCTTTTGGGACATCTCTATCGATTGCCTTATCATCCTCAAATGAAAAGTTAATACTTTGGACACAAAATCACGATATATTCAANTCTGTGCAGAAATTAAGAGAAAACCAGCTAAGATTGCCTGGTTACATTTTGCCGCAGACTATTATTGTGACCAATGATATTAATAAAATCAGAGAGTGCTCCATAGTATTGATTGCAGTACCGATGCAAAAACTAAGGTCTTTAGTAGAGGCACATGCATTAATTTTGAAAGGGAAGATTTTAGTCGCTTGCTGCAAAGGTTTCGAACTGTTGACTGGTTTGGGCCCGACCTCAATTCTGGAGATAGCGTCAACAAAGACAGCTATACTTACNGGNCCAAGTTTTGCTTCTGATTTGGCNTCAGGTTTTCCTACCGCCCTCACTATCGCNTCTAAAGTGGAGGGNTTGGCACAATATATTCAAAAAGAACTAGGGTCGGAGGTTCTGAGGCTTTATTGGTCTGATGACCCAATTGGAGCTGAACTTGGNGGGGCTTTAAAGAATGTAGTTGCTATTGGTTGTGGNGTCACTATTGGTGCTGGTTATGGAAGTAGTTCCCGTGCTGCACTTATGACACGTGGTTATTCTGAAATCTTAAGTGTTGCACCTTATTTTGGTGCTAAGCTTGAAACGCTATCAGGATTGTCTGGATTAGGAGATTTAAGTTTAACTTGTATGTCTTCTGAGTCAAGAAACTACAGATATGGTCTTGCACTGGGGAAACAACAATCTTTTGATAAAAACATAACTGTNGAGGGTGCAAGTACNTCCAGTGCNGTAATTCTAAAGGCGAAGGAATTCAAGATTGATACGCCNGTNATGGCAGCTATAAACAANCTTGTAACTGGTCAGANTTCTTTAAAGCAGGCNATACAGAGCCTCTTGTCACGGCCNCAAAGGCAAGAATAAATCTGGAATAATTTTTAATTAATATCTGTAATGCTCTGGNTTGAAAGGACCATCCGGAGTAACCCCAATATAATCAGCTTGATCTACCGCCAGCTTTGTAAGTTTTACGCCAATTCGATCCAAATGTAGTCGTGCTACTTTTTCATCTAGATGTTTTGGTAGTATAAATACTTCATTTTTATAGTTTTGGCCATTTGTCCATAACTCGATTTGTGCAAGTACCTGATTAGTGAAAGATGCAGACATAACAAATGATGGGTGGCCAGTTGCATTTCCTAAATTCAGTAGTCGGCCTTCAGATAACAGGATCAGTCGATGGCCATTTGGCATTTCTATCATATCAACTTGTTCTTTAATATTGGTCCATTTGTGATTTCGAAGGTTTGAAACTTGGATTTCATTATCGAAATGCCCTATGTTTCCGACAATGGCCATATCTTTCATCTCCCGCATATGTTCAATACGAATGACGTCTTTGTTTCCTGTTGTCGTTATAAAAATATCCGCGCTTGATACCACATCTTCAAGAACGACTACTTCAAAACCGTCCATTGCAGCCTGTAATGCACAAATTGGATCAACCTCTGTGACTTTTACTCGAGCTCCTGCACCTCGCAGTGAAGCAGAGGAACCTTTGCCAACATCGCCATATCCACAAACTACTGCGGTTTTGCCTGCCATCATTGTGTCTGTGGCTCTACGAATTCCGTCCACCAGAGATTCTTTACATCCATATTTGTTATCAAATTTAGACTTTGTTACAGAGTCATTTACGTTGATAGCAGGAAAGGGAAGTTGTCCATTTTTTACTAGGTCATATAGCCTATGAACCCCAGTTGTTGTTTCTTCTGATACACCGCGTATGGAGTTTCTTGTTTTAGTGAACCAACCAGGAGACTCTTTAATTCTTTTATAAATTTGAACTTTTATAACTTCTTCTTCTTCAGATTGAGGAACGGTAAGTATCTCTTCGCCCGCCTCAGCCCTGGCGCCTAAAAGAACATAAAGTGTAGCATCACCGCCATCATCCAAAATCATATTTGGGCTATCTTTAAACTGAAATGATCGGTCCAAGTAATCCCAATGTTCTTCTAAAGATTGACCTTTGATCGCGAAAACAGGAATACCAGATTTTGCAATTGCTGCCGCTGCATGGTCTTGCGTAGAGAAGATATTACAAGATGCCCATCGTACATCAGCTCCCAGCGTTACTAGTGTTTCAATTAAAACAGCAGTTTGTATCGTCATATGTAACGAACCAACTATTTTAGCCCCTTTAAGAGGTTTAGAAACGCCATATTCCTCACGGAGCGCTATAAGGCCTGGCATTTCTGTCTCTGCTATATCCATCTCTCGACGCCCAAAGTCTGCAAGCGANATCTCTTTTACTATATAATCATTGGCCATATTTAAACTCCGTTCTTACGTCTGCTAACACAACTAAAACAAGGCTGCAATTAATCAATAATTTGTTTAAAGTATTTAAAAACAATATTAAAATATTTTATTTTAAGGCGGTATTATGAAACCAGCGCGCGCATGGCAAAGAATGTTATCTGGACGCAGACTAGATTTGTTAGATCCCACGCCATTGGATATCGAGATTCAGGATATCGCCCATGGTTTATCTTTTGTTGCCCGTTGGAATGGTCAAACAAGTGGTGATTTTCCGTATTCTGTAGCTGAGCACTCACTGTTAGTAGAAAAGATTTTTGGTGAGTTGAACCCAAATAGTAATTTTGAGGCTAGGCTAGCTGCTTTGCTTCACGATGCACCAGAATACGTACTTGGTGATCTTATTTCNCCAGTGAAAGCGGCAGTTGGTTATGGGTACGAAAATTTAGATGAGAAACTTACNGCTGCCATTCACAGAAGATTTGGTTTGCCAGCAAAAGTATCGCTAGATCTTAAGAGAAAAATAAAGAAAGCAGATAAAGTTAGTGCTTGGTTAGAGGCAATGGAAATAGCCGGTTTCTCAAAACACGAGGCAGATAAGTTTTTTGGAAAATTCAACCGCTCTTATTTAACCCAATTTCCCATTCAGATTCGGCCACCTGCGATAGTCCGACAAAACTACATAGAAAAATGCTCATATCTATTGGATCAAATCTAATGTCAATTTCTGTTCGAAGCGTTCGATCTGATGACATTATTGGGATATCCAATATCTTAAATGAGATAATTGTCGAGGGCGGAAAGACGCTTCATAATAACATTATGACGCCGCTTGAATTTGAAAAGTACTACTTAAAAAGTCAATTTTCTGTTTGCTGTCATGTGGCTATCCAGGCGCAGTCTATTATTGGCTTTCAACTGCTCGAATGGTCAGACCCAAATTGGTCTGGAGTCGACAAGCTACCATCTAATTGGGGGCTTATTTCTACCTATATCAAAAAAAACGCTAGAAGGCTCAGTGCTGGGAGGCAACTGTTTCATGCTACTAAATTATCTGCAAATAAAACAAAGATGCTTTCAATAATCGCTACAGTGGGCCTCTTTAACAAGGGAGCCATTGAATTCTATGAAAGTTTAGGTTTTTACGAATATGAGCAGTTCAAAAATGATAGCAATCAGTATTGTGTTTCAAAAAGGTTCGATTTGCCCGTTTAAAAAAATTTATTTTGGGCTTCGCTTCGCCAATATGCGTTGTAGTGTTCTTCTGTGCATATTTAATCGCCTCGCAGTTTCACTAACATTTCGGTCGCAAAGTTCATAAACTCTTTGAATATGTTCCCACCTTACACGATCCGCACTCATGGGATTTTCAGGTGGCGGCGGAAGCTCATCATCTTTTGCCAATAAAGCATTTATTACATCATTTGCATCTGCTGGCTTTGATAGGTAATCTGTAGCACCAATTTTTACCGCAGCAACGGCCGTCGCTATAGCTCCGTACCCCGTTAAAACGACTATTCGACAATCAGGACGTTTAGAGCGTAAAATTTCTACTACATCCAGTCCGTTTCCGTCTGAAAGCCTTAGGTCAATGACTGCGTAAGCGGGTGTGCGAGCTGTGGCTATTGCACCTCCCGCAGCAACTGAACCTGCTGTTTCCACAGAAAAACCACGCTTTTCCATAGCCTTTGCTAGACGACGCAGAAATGGTTCATCGTCATCCAAAATAAGTAGTGAGTTGTCTTCACCGATTATTCTTTTTTCAACCTCTTTCACGGGTTGTCTCCTGCTTTTGGTCCCATCATTTTCTAATAGATAATACTTTGTGGTCAAATGTCTTGTTAAATTAGCTATTTTCAACAAAACATGCAGTAGTTTCGGCCATAATTTCAGGTGAAGTGTCAGCCCTAAAAAACTCTACGAAACCATACTTTGGCAACACTAAATAAGTTATAGTTGAATGATCTACGAGATAGTATTCATCATTGCTTTCTTGTTTTTTATAATAGGTTCGATAAGCCTTACTTGCGGACCTTACTTGTTCCTCGCTTCCAGTATATGTAACCATTCGTGGGTGTATCATTTCGGCAAATTCTTGCAAAACCTCTGGGGTATCACGACTTGGATCTACGGATATGAAAACTGGTACAGTTTGAATGCCCCTTTTTTCAAGCAAATCAACGGCATCAGCGTTTCTAGAAACATGTAATGGGCAAACGTCAGGACAAAATGTGTAACCAAAGTAAACAAGCGAGGGTTGTGAAAAGATTTCAACATCTGAAACAGTATTACCGTCAGCAGCAACTAACTCGAGAGTTCCTCCAATACTTGCAGTACCGCCAGTAACTTTTGAATTTCGGCAGTGAGCAAACATATCTTCTTTATTAAACGGCCAGATTGGGGTTGTGGCCAAATATGTCAGACTGATAAGTATGACTAAAGAAGCGGCTGATAGGTAAACAATGTTTTTCATGTTTGTCATATTCTTGAACTGCCTCAATACCTTGTTATACATGACTATTAAGAATATCCTTTAAAATAAAGAGGGTGCGACAATGATACCCGAAAGTGCAGTAACAGTATCTAGAGATAATCAGCGTAGCCGATGGATTAAACTACGTACAACGATTTTATTGCGTTGGGTTGCAATACTTGGTCAAAGTGCAGCAGTTCTTGTTGCAGTTCAATTCTATAATTTACGCTTAGAGCTAGAGCTAATTATTTTTGCAATTGGAATATCAGTGGCAGGTAATCTTGTGGCTATGTTCGTTTTTCCAAAAAATGAACGGCTATCGGAAAAACAAAATACGGCTATGATACTATTTGATCTACTTCAATTACTGTTGCTGCTTTTTTTTACTGGTGGGCTCAACAATCCATTTGCAGTTTTAGTAATCGCCCCTGTTGCTATTTCAGCGACCTCATTGCCCGTGAGGTATACACTTTCCCTTGGTGTGATAGCAATAGTCGCAGTGACCTTACTGNCTAATTACAACTACCCACTACTAACAGAGCAAGGTTTTATTTTAAGAGTTCCCAATATTTTTATTTTTGGAAACTGGACTGCCATNGTTATTTCAATGCTATTTTTAAGCTTCTATTCCCGTAAAGTAACCGTTGAGGTTAATGATATGTCTGATGCATTGTTTGCGACCCAGATGGCCCTTACTAGAGAACAAAAGCTTACCGACCTAGGCGGAGTTGTAGCAGCTGCTGCGCATGAGCTTGGAACACCGCTGGCGACCATTAAGTTGGCNAGTAGTGAGCTGATGGATGAACTAGCGGATAAGAAAGAGCTATTAGAGGATGCGATTTTGATTAGAGATCAAGCTGATCGTTGTCGTGATATTCTTCAGTCTATGGGTCAGGCCGGTAAAGATGACCAGCATATGCGCAATGCACCAGCATCTGAAGTAATTCGAGAAGCAGCTGAACCACATTTAGATCGGGGTATAGAGATAATTTTNGAAATCAAGCTNAAATCAAAAGAAGATATATCCCATCCAGTTATCCAGCGTCGACCTGAGATAATTCACGGTTTGAGAAATATGATCCAGAATGCGATTGATTTCGCTGATAGCAAAGTTTGGATTGTACTTAGTTGGAGTGAGGTAGACATAAAAATCACCATAAATGATGATGGGCCAGGATTTCCTGTACAAATGATTTCACGTATAGGAGATCCATTTGTAAGTTATCGGAAACCTTCTTCTGCTCGAGGTAAGCAGCCAGAATATGAGGGTATGGGCCTTGGTCTATTTATTGCAAAAACTTTACTNGAGCGTACAAATGCAAAGCTTAATTTTTCAAATGGTGCAATAAACCCTAATGTTGGGGCAGAAACGGCTGATCGCATGGGTGCCATCGTCGAAATTTTTTGGTTACGTGCTGACATTGAGAAGAAAAGTAATTTTTCGGGAGAAAATGAAAACTTACAGGTATTTTAGGTGACTAAAAATTATGCCTCAATTGGCAAAAACATATATCCAGTCAGTACAATATTAGTGGTTTTGTTAACTTTAGTTTTTGNAAAATACCCTAACCAGAANATTTTTACTTTNTGAAAGAATTTATTTTGTTAAATCAAAGATTTGAAATTAATAGTGTTAATGAAAATCAAATGACTGAGTTAGCCGTACTAATCGGTCAGATTTTGAAGGGTAATGACACATTATTGTTAAAGGGAGAAATAGGGGCTGGAAAAAGCTATTTTTCTCGTAAACTCATCCAATCTCAACAAATCTTTCCAGAAGAAGTGCCATCGCCAACCTTCACCTTAGTTCAGACATATGAGACTAAGGTAGGCGAAATTTGGCATGTTGACTTATACCGTCTTACCCATGCAGATGGTTTGATTGAACTTGGTCTTTCAGAGGCTTTTGAGGACAAAATTTGTTTGATTGAATGGCCGGACTTGGCGCTTGATATGGTGCCAGAAAATGCCCTTAGTGTGGAGATTTTGATTACCGGTGAGCTGGAGCGACAGATTAAATTCAGTTGGTCTTGCTCCCATCATTGGTCTGATCGAATTGAAAATATTTCAAAACATTATATTGCGAACTAAAAACTATATGCTGTTAGATAAGGATGATTTGGGAGCTTGATTAAGGCTAAAAACATCCCTATTTTTTTAAATTCATGGAAATAAATAAAAAAATATTTGGAATGCCTTGTGGAGTAGATTTTCCAAGGTCTTTCGCATATGGAATTTTTAAATTCTTTTCAGATAATCCGCCGGAAGTTTTGGCGCGTGTAAATATAATTGTAAATACTAAACGTATGCGACTTAGGTTACTAGAAGAGTTTGCATCACTGCATACAATCTTAATTCCCAAGGTACATGTTCTATCTGACTTATCAGAATTGATAGGTACTTTTAAAAATCCCAATCCCAGCTCGCATTTGCAATATAGATTTGAGCTAATGGCTCTGGTTCAGAAGTTAATTGAACAAGAACCTAATTTGGCTTCAAAATCAGCCCTTTATGATCTCACTGATAATTTAGCAAAATTAATAGATGAACTTCAGGGTGAGAACGTTAAACCTATAACAATAAAAAATTTAAATGTAGAGGATCATTCTGGTCATTGGCAGCGTATTCTGCACTTTATGGATGTAGTTACAACCTATCTTGAAGAAAGAAACTTGGAGCCAGACTCTGAAGGTTTTCAACGAAAGCAGGTTCTGACATTACTGCGGGCCTGGGAAGAATATCCGCCAGAAAGTCATATTTTTATAGCAGGCTCAACTGGCTCACGAGGGACGACCTTAGAATTAATAAAAGGAGTTTATAAGCTTCGTAAGGGCGTAATTGTGTTGCCTGGGTTTGATTTTCATATGACTGAAGCAGTTTTTGGGAGTATTTCTGATCCGCTGATTGGTGAAGACCATCCGCAGTATCGATTTGTAAAAATGCTGGAAGATTTGAATATTAAATATTCTGATGTTGATATTTGGCCAGCCTCCTCCTCCCAAAGTATTCCTCGTAATAAATTAATTTCTCTTGCGCTGCGTCCTGCGCCTTTCACGGATAGTTGGATGTTAGAGGGCCCTAGGCTAGAAAGTTTGGACCGTGCATGTGAAGGGTTAAGCTTATTTGAAGCTGAGAACCAAAGACAAGAAGCTTTGGCTATTGCAATGGTGTTAAGACAGGCCGTTCATCAAAACAAAAGAGTTGCTTTGGTAACCCCGGACCGAAGGCTTACTCGACAGGTAACAGCAGAGCTTTTGAGATGGGGAATTATTCCAGATGATAGCGCAGGCCTTTCGTTTAATCTGACCTTGCCAGGCCGGTTTTTAAGGAAAGTGGCGGCCCTCTTAAATACAACGCCAACTTCATCTGAACTAATTGCTTTGTTAAAAAGCCCAATATGTCACAGCGACCAAGTAAACCGTGGAAGACATTTGCTTTTAGTATCGAAGTTAGAAACTTTTCTCCGAAAAAATACTATAGTTGATCCAAATTCTGAGCATTTAAGTAATTTTTTAATAGAAAATAATCAGGAATTTTCCCAGAAATGGGTAAAGTGGCTATCGAGTTTCTTATTGAAATCTCAGAAAGAAGGAACCCAAAACTTTGATTATTGGCTCAGTGAACATGTATT
>PAHS01000023.1 GCA_002711145.1 Marinovum sp.
TCGACTCCATAATGTTCCATCGCAAACATTTTCCCAGTTCTGCCCATTCCAGACTGAATTTCGTCTGCGACCAAAATTATGCCGTGCTGATCACACATTGTCCTCAAATAGTCTATAAATTCTTGTGATGCGATATTATATCCACCTTCGCCCTGCACAGGCTCAAAAAATATTGCTGCTATCTGGTCTGGTGCGCAATCACTTCTAAATAATAACTCGAATGCACGTTTAGTATCTTCCAAACCTACACCGTGAAAGTCATCGGGAAATGGCAAACGAAATATGTCCCCAGGAAAAGGTCCAAAACCTTGTTTGAAGGGAACCATTCGAGCACTTAAAGCCATTCCCATATAAGATCGCCCATGGTATCCGTTAGTGAAAGTTATTAATGCGGGACGTTTAGTGTAATAGCGCGCTATTTTAATAGCATTCTCGACAGCTTCACCCCCAGCAGAAAAAAACATGGACTTTTTCTGGAAGTTTCCTGGATAAACTGCGTTAAGGCGCTCTGCAAGCTCGATATAGCTTTCATATGGTGTTACCTGAAAGCAAGTATGTGTTAAAGTGTCCAGCTGGTCCTTTATTGCTTTAACCACGCCAGGATGGCGGTGGCCAGTATTTTGGCAACCAATCCCACCACAAAAGTCGATATAACGTTTTCCTTCTACGTCCCAAACTTCAGCATTTTCTGCTCTATCTGCAACGAAAGTTGCGGAATAAGCGATTGCTTTCGCTACTGCTGTATCTCTTCTGTCTTCTAGGCTTTTATTTGTATGCATTTTTTACCTATGTCGGATTAATTTAGAAACCAGGGCAATGCTGCCCTGGTGCTTTTTTTTTGACTAATTAAGGAAGTAGATCATTTACTTCCTCGACTAATTCCTCCTGAAGAGCCCCCATGTCGTTTGAATCCCCGGTAACGATGCTTTCCATTCCGTCATAAAGCACTTGGGTAATTGCAAGTCCGTTATCACCAGGATAAGCGATCCAATCAGCCAACAANCCAGACTGCTCNACTGCAGTNTATTTATTTGGGTTTTGTGCATAGAAATCTGTTAATAGATCGTTNGCAGCTTTGTTAGGTGGAATATAACCAGTTGTCTCTGCAACTAGCGCTGCACCAATACCNGATGTNGCAAATTTCACAAATTTCCAAGCAGCAGCTATTTCNTCNTCAGATCCAGTTGACACCATCATNACAGAGTTNCCACCTGCTGGCAGGCTNNTTGGTGGTTGCCCCATGCCAGGATACTTACCTGTTTTTAGCTCAAANTCACCTTTNGCGCGCTCAATTGCTCCAACTGCTGATGTTGACCAGAAATACATNGATACCTCACCAGAATTNAACGGNACNCCNGCGTCTCCAGCAGATANGTTAGGCATATCGCACTCGCGGAANAGCTTTTTCATTTGTTCAAGNGCTGCTAGACCTGCTGCACCATCGAAATTAACCTTACCGTCTTTNAGAATTGGTTCGCCTTGGCTCCACATNANNGCTTGGAAAAACCAATTACCTGTGACGCTCCAGCCCCACCACATAGGTGTTTTATGACCATCTGCCATAAGTGTTTTNCAGGCTGAAATCACTTCGTCCCAAGTGGTTGGAAGCTCAGTTATCCCAACNGCCCTTAAGTTATCCATATTATAGTAGCCAACGGGCAATGAAACGGAATATGGAAGACCATATACCTCACCGTTGAATGTACCCAAATCGAGCATTGCCTGGTGATAGCCATCTTTTGCAAAATCTGCTTCTTGAGCAATGAACGGTTCAAAAGACTGCGCAATTCCTTTCTCAACAAGAATTGCCTGTCTATTTAGTCCTTGGAAAGTAACATCTGGCAAATCGCCAGCTACCGCTTCACGCAGTATTGTATTTGTACCGTCTTCNTAGTTNTCATAAGTTGCCCTNAATTTTACTGTGATATCAGGNTGAGCCTTATTGAACTCTGGTATTAATCTTTCCATGGTAACATCGAAGAGAGANGAATAAGCGTATCCGACTTCGATNTCTACTGCTTTAGCAGATGTCATCATGACACTACCTGCTAACGCAATTGCAGAAAGTTTAGTTAAGTTTTTCATCTTTACCTCCTTGGTTTTGAAGCCAATCTTTTCCCTATTTTATCTTGGCTTCTCGTTTAACCGACATATGACTTTGACGTCACGCCGGCATTCTTATTATCTTTAGTTCTATTTCATTCCTGTCATCGTAATCCCTTCGATAAAACGTCTCTGGGCCATTAGAAAAATTATAACTAGTGGAAGTACAATTACNGTTGTAGCNGCCATCATTGGNCCATACTCATTACCGTCCATATCAGATTTAAACATTCGAAGNCCGAGTGGNGGTGTCATNAAATCTTTATTGCCTGTTATNACAACTCGCGGCCAATAATAATCATTCCAATGTGCTACCACNGAAAAAATNCCAAANGCTAANAGTGCTGGNATGGCAGTTGGAAGCATTACCTGCCATACTATNGAAAATTCGCTCATACCATCCATCCGAGCTGCATCAATTAAGTCATCTGGGACAGTCATAAAAAATTGCCTCATCAAAAATATTCCAAATACTGAAATAGTCCACGGAATGATAAGTGCGGCGTAGCTGTTGGTGAGCCCAACCTTAGCGAGCATTATNTACAATGGTAATGCAATNGCATGAACNGGTATTAGTANGCAAAATATTACTAAGCCAAAAACAACATCTCTGCCCCAGAATTTAAGCTTTGAGAGGGCATATGCACATGGTAAAGCAACAATCACCTGAATTATAAAAATCGATACGGTTACGAAAACGCCGTTCAGCATGTAACGAACAAGTGGTGCTTCTTTAAATGCTGCCGTATAATTGTAAACAATTGGTCTCATTTGGCAGTTTTCTTCAGCATTTCCTGCCTTAACACAGCGGCTATCTGTCATTATTTGCTGTGCTCCCACAAACCCCCCTGTATTAGTTTCAATTTCTGATGGGGATTTTAGAGAGTAAGAAAGCATTAAATAAAAAGGTAAAAGAACCACAATTGCACCAGCTATCAAAACGCTGTGTTTTAAAAANTCCCCTAACCATGTAGCTCTTGAAACCATCAGTAATGCACTCTCCTGTTGACAAAATAGACTTGGATAAGTGTCAGAATTAAGACAAATGCAAGAAATACAATTGTTATTGCAGATCCCATGCCCAAGAGATTTTGTCGAACNCCTTTTTCAAACATTGCATAAACCATCACATAGGTTGATTTAGATGGTCCGCCCTCCGTTAATGCCTCGACAGTGTCAAAAACTTGGAATGATCTTATGGATGATATTGTTATAACAAATACGTGTGTCGGACCTAGCATGGGCCAAGTCACTAGCTTAAAGCGTTCCCATGCGCTATCCGCACCGTCCATGTGGGCAGCTTGATATAATTCACGTGGNACCGAAGTTANGCCCGCCAGATACAAAACCATATTAAAGCCAAAACCTTGCCAAATTCCAATAAAAGCAATAGTTCCCAAGGCATATTTTTTATCTCCCAGCCATATCGGGAACCTATCCTCACAGGATGACCCNAACCAACTTTGTAAGGGGTCTGCGCCGTACCAAGCGCCTGATAAAAGGCCATAAATAAATTTCTTATCACACCCTGATCTNAGAATGTCATTAACCACGCCCATTATAGGATTCAATGCAAATTCCCATACAATTGCCATAGCAAGTAATGTTGCCATCACCGGTAAAAAGAAAATGGCTTTGTACAATTCATTNCCAAATTTCAGACTGGATATTAAGAGAGCGGATCCTAGCCCTAGAGCCACAGAAATTGGAACGACTATTAGAACGTAGGTAAGCGATGCACTGAACATTTTGGCATAGCTTTTTCGCGAAAATAATTTCTCATAATTTTCTGTACCGATCCAATTAAATGAACTGTTTCCTAGGCTGTAGTCGGTCATGGAAAGTGTNGCTGCAACTAAAACAGGTAAAATCAAAAGTATAAACATTAGTATTAATGCAGGAGCAATAAACCAATAGTGCACTTTCGAGTTTTGCATTAAACTCTGCCCTCTTTTGTTGTGTCGATCCTTTTGCCGTTTTCATCGAATACAAGATATTTATTTAGGTTCGCACCAAAAGAAACTGTTTCGCCAATTTTTGAAGAATTAGCTTCCTGCGGTTCCGTGCGAATAACTACTTTTTGATTTATTGCAGCAATATCTAGGTGCAGGAATACATCAGACCCTAGATTTTCCTTGTATGTTAATTTGCCTGAAAAAGAGGCTTTAGAAGGGGGTTGCAATATCAAATGTTCAGGTCGGATACCTATTGATACAGACTGATTTTCAATGTTTTTCAGCGCGACTTTTATTTTTTGACCTAGACAACTAATCACACCTTTCTCATCGCAGGTCGCAGGTAAAATATTCATTTTAGGACTTCCAATAAATTCTGCCACTCTAATGTCGTTAGGATTTTCGTAAACTTCGTCAGGTGGCCCTAATTGCAGCAAATCTCCATCCATCATTACGGCTATTCGGTCAGACATCGTTAATGCTTCTGCTTGATCATGGGTAACGTAGATAAACGTAGCTTTTAATTCTCTATGCAGTTCTGAGAGTTCAGCACGCATGTGCACTCTTAAACTTGCATCTAGGTTCGACAACGGTTCATCCATGAGGAAAGCTGCAGGGTTTCTTACCATTGCTCTTCCAAGCGCAACTCTCTGTCTTTGACCTCCAGATAATTGTCCTGGTTTTCGATGTAGAAGTGGTTCTATTTTTAAAATCTCTGCTACTTTCTGTACTTCTGAAGAAATAGCTGACATTTTTTTTCTACGCTCGGGCATGAGATGTCCAAATAATGGTACTCTTTCTAGAGCCGATAAATCTCGCAGTTTTAATGGTGTCAGAAGATTTTGGTGAACGGTTAGATGTGGATAAAGAGCATAAGACTGAAATACCATCGCTAAATCACGTTGGCTTGGCCTTGTTTCGTTAACAATGTTGCCGTCGATGAATACATCGCCCGTTGATTGTTTTTCTAGTCCGGCAATTATTCGTAGCGTGGTTGATTTCCCACAACCTGACGGTCCCACAAGCGTCAGGAATTCACCATCTGCAATATCAAGGTTTACATCATTTAATACACTTTGCGAACCATATGCTTTAGTGACACTTTGAAGTGTTATTCCTGCCAAATTGTCTCCCCCCAGATTGCACTTAGCTTTAATTTATAAGTGCTGAACCGTACCGTACCGCACCGCAATCTTGATGCTAGGTAATTTTGATTCGAGTCACAGGTTGCAATTGAAACAATTATTTGTAAAGTCAGATAAAATTGGTTTTAATATAAGGAAAATCTATATTGATCCCATATCGGCATTTAATTTACACTCTTGCAGTCGCTGAACACGGAAGTGTTCAGGCGGCATCTAATCTCATTTCAATATCACAACCTGCACTNAGTGCTGCAATTCAAAAGGTTGAGCAGAACTACGGATTAAAAATATTTCTTCGCGATNGACCAAATAAATTAGTCCTGACATCAGATGGAAAGCGATTTATTGCCAGAGCAAAAGTACTGATTGAAGGTGCTGAAGAGTTTGAAGACAATATTAGAAACTTAAGTAATACGATAAATGGTACTATTCAGTTGGGCTGTTTTACTCCGACCGCCGCTTTCATTATCCCGCTAATTTTACAAGCCTTAAAAGATAGGGCTTTGGATATATCACTGGAAGTACATGAAGCTGATCTGGGTGAACTGAANACCATGTTGTCGCAAGGAAGTATAGATTTGGCTCTGGCCTACAACATGTCGCCAAGTCCTTCTATTGAATTTGAAACTCTTATAGAGGCAAAGCCTTATGTATTGTTGTCAAAAACAGATCCTCTTGCTTCAAAACAGGCTGTCTCTTTAACGGAGTTAGTTGACATGGATATGGTCTCNCTCAGTTTGCCAATTACTCAGCAATTCTTTTTATCATTCTTTTCGAAGTTTAATCTTCGGCCAAAAGTACGGTATCAAACTAAATCTTACGAACTTGCCCGAAGTTTAGTTGCAGCGGGGGAGGGATACGCAATATTTATAATGAGGCCGCTCTTTGAGCGTGCTTATGATGGCAACGAGTTAGTTTATCTGCCCTTAGTGGAAGAAGTACCATCCGCCCAGTATGGTATTGCAATGACAAATAGGGCCATACCCACTAAGTTGATAGATACTTTCACCACTGTTTGCCGAGAGACACTGGGAGAAAATCGTGCAGCTGATCAATTTTTTATTAAACCTTGAAATTTTTGTTATGAATGCCAAGATAATTTTTTCTTAAATTTTGGCTGCCGGTAAACTTCCTTTAAAATCAGTTCAACTAATTCAAACTGTGTCTCACCATTTACGTCTTCAAAATATAAATGACTTGGCCAAGGCTCATTCACATAATTATTTTTGGGTAGATCTATTCCCTCACAGACTTCCCTAATTGCTGAAACATACGATGCAGCCGCGGTACTTAAAAGGGTCTTTGCTAAGTCAAGGTTTTCGATACTGTTTCTATCAACCTCAGCAGACCCAATCCCCGTTGTTAACGGAATGTTTCTCGTTAACGATTGATTTTTATAAAAACTAACATCAACCTTGTCGGCCTCAAGACGCATCATGAATTTGCGACAAACACTGAACTTGATATCTGTTAATTCTTCAAGATCTACTTTTGCAATGTTACTAGCTCGGCTGGGTTTGCGGCGTGATCCCCTTGTTTTTTTTGCAACATTAGCAACGTGATCTCCGCGATAGTTACAGTCAAAAACTCGATCATTCCATAAATTTCCATTATCCATCCGCTGTATCGATCTTATAGACATAGATTTGCAATTTTCAGGACCAATAAAAAATGGGGATCCAGAGGCATCGGATAGCTCTACCCAACCATTTGGGAATACGGTCAAATGATGTTCTATCCAAGGTATTAAAATTTCATCGGCCAAATGGTCGAGCAATTTGTTTACGTGTTCAGGGTCGTTGACCACATCAGCGAGTAGGGGTTCTTGACCGTAAATATCAGCTGCCAAACTATAAGGAGCAGAGATTTGCAGCAAGGGATCCATACCGGTTAATTCCTCAGTAACCCTTAAAATGTCATCTACAATTTTAGGAATGCCGCTATCAAAGTCAGGTGTACTTAATAAAAAGCAGTTCTCTTTATTTATAAGGGGTTCGTCAGGGTCTGATCCAGGTGGAAATTTGTCTGGGTACATCATTTTTTGACCAACTGCTTCACATGAAAACGCGTAAAGTGCCCAAGTCATGTAAAGCTTCTTAACACCTAAAAGCCTACCAACCGTCAAGTTCGCTCGAACGTATCTATATGGATCCGTACAGTAGTACTCTTTTGACTGNACCCCGTAAAGATCGTTCAAAATAGACAAAGCTAACATATGAACTGACGCTGTAGAGTGGATCTCATCACTCGGGGCGAGCGTTAAAAAGTTTTCGTCAAATTCACCTAAAAGCGCCGCATCAAATATTCCTTGCATAGTTTCGCGACTTTTTACGTCGCCCGACTGCCAACTTGATAGTAATTGTAATCCATTTGGATAAGAGTAGTCTTCAATCATTACCATAAAATTGCCTNAACTTCTCACACATTAAAGTATCATATTTATTCTAAATAGTTTTNGAGCCAATAAACCCNTAGGNAATAACTAATCTTAATGGGAGTAGTATATAGACCCATTTTGTCAAATTTGTTAAGCCCAATTTTTATGATTAAGAATGGTTTGTCCTAAATGACGACAAGACCGAAAACATTTTGCAGAAAAAATAATCCAATAAAACAAACTAGACCTGAGACGATTGGCGTAACGATCCAGCCTATTATAATTTTTCCAAGAACATGCCATTTTACAGCAGTAACCCCTTGCAAAATTGAGATACCAAATATTGCACCGACGACTGCTTGCGAACTTGATACTGGGACCAAGGGGATCGTAGGAAGTCCATATTTTAGCAATAAGGATTCAAGTCCTTGAGAAGCGAAAAGAAACAGTACTATGGAGTGAGATACTACTGCAATTAAGGCGGAAGTTGACGATAACTGTCCCAAATCACTACCCACCGTTAACATAACCTTTTTAGAATAAGTGCACACGCCAAACGCTATGGCCAAGCCGCCAATAAGAAATAATTGTTGTGTAGATGAAAAGTAGAACGATCCAATTGTTAAGTCAGGTAAAGGTTGTACAGGTATAAAAACACCTATGACATTGGCTATGTTATTGGCACCTAAAGAATAGGCTCCTAACGCACCAGCAAAAACGAGAGCAATTCGCTTGTACGCGTCTGAGCGTATCAAGCTCAGTCCTATCCTTCTACCAAAATATTTAGATATCTTCAGCAAAATTATTGCGATTACAGCTGCTAACAATGGACAAATAATCCAAGTGCTCAGAATTTTTGCAAGTGTAGCGGTATCAGTTGCTTGGTTTGAAAAAACGTTCCACCCAATAATAGCTCCAACAATTGCTTGAGATGTTGAAACTGGCAGTCCAGACTTTGTCATAACAAACACCGCGAAACCTGCCGATAATGCAGTCATAAAAGCACCCGGTAGCGCACTAATAGCCCCCAATTTTCCCAGTGTGTGCGAAGTTCCACCTCCAGAGATTACTGCACCAAGAATTACAAAAATTGAACAAATAATTGCGGCATTTCGCCAAGTAACCATTTTTGTTCCAACTGCAGTTCCAAAAACGTTGGCGGCATCATTAGCCCCAAGAGCCCATCCCAAAAACAAACCACTGGACAAGAATAGTAAAATGAGGGGGTCAATCACAATTATGTCAATCTTTTGATCGCGTAAATTGACAGCCTATCGGCAACATCCTCTGCATGATCTGCAATTCCGTCTATAGCATTTACAAAGTCGCGAAGATGTAGCTTTTCTACCATCTTAATTTTTGACTCAAAAATTTGCATCTTAAGATCACTGCTAACTTTATCTGCTTCTTTCTCGTAAAGAGTGATTTTAATATTATGAGATGGCACAGCGTGAGGGTTTCTAAAAAATGCTCTACAACTAAGTGCCAATTCATCAACTGCTTTTATTACCATATTGGTTAGTCGTTTGTATCCATTTGTAAATTGTTCGTGGATAACTGGTTTTTCAATATAAAAAGCCCAGAGTGAGCTCTGGAATAATGTCAAAACATCATCAGCAGTTTCTATCAAACCTAGTACGTCACCACGGGAGTCGGGAATAAGTATATTTTTATAAAGGCTTTGCTCTATATCACGTCGTAGCCCATCTGCTTGAGTTTCTAAATCGCCTACTGTTTCTAAACGCTCTTTGAACTCTTCCGACGCGCCCTCACGTAGGTAACCTCTAACTGCGAGCCTATANATTACAGAAGCTTCGGCCAGTTTATCAAAGAATTGATCAATCTTACCCTCTAATTCGTTAGTCCGCTTGAACAAGCTAAAATTTTCAAACATTACAATTATCCACGTTACCTCAAGAATTCAGAAACTTCTCAAATCAATAGAAATGGGTTTCCATTTACACAGATAAAGCATAAAGTGGGTTTATATTGTAGACCCAATTATATCACAATTTATACCCAATTAGAGATTTCTGATGCCTAAGTCTGCGAGTGGAGCGCTTTTATCAACAGTTGAAATTGATAAAACTTTAAAAACTCCATTATATAAACAATTAGAAAATTTTCTCAGAAGTCAGATACTTGAAGGTATTTTGAAACCTACCCAAAAACTTCCATCTTCTCGGGAATTAGCTGAAGATTTGGGGATTTCTAGGATAACTGTCAAATCTGTTTATGAGCAATTGCTAGCTGAGGGGTATTTGAAATCCAGAACTGGTTCTGGAACGTTTGTGAGTGACGATCTTGAATTTTTTAGTTATAAAAAATTAAAAGCTGCCATGGTCAAGCCTGCGGATGTGGAAGGTAAATTGCCCGATAGGGTAGACCCTATTAATGCATCACAAGCTACTATAAGGTACGGNAAGACTGCACCATTTAGGCCTGGATTGCCTGCGCTTGATAAGTTCCCAGTAAAGAGTTGGAACAAATATGTATTCAATGCAATGTCGGCTAGTGATCGGTATAATTTAGGCTATGGAAGCTTAAACGGTTCACACGATTTAAGAAAATCTATCGCCCAGCACCTTGCTGATGCCAGAGGCCTCAGGGTCGATGCCGATCAAATAGTGATAACGTCGGGTGCCCAACAGGCTTTTGTTCTAATTTCTTTTGCGCTTTTACAATCTGGGGATACTGTTTGGTACGAAAACCCAGGTCATATTGCTGGGCGGGATGTTATGACAGCTATGGGTGCAAGTGTCATGCCCGTACCTATCGACCCTGAAGGTTTAGACTTAAAATATGCTAAAAGGACCTTTGAGGTTCCAAAATTGATTTTTGCCACACCTTCACATCAGCACCCGTTAGGTGTAACTATGAGTTTGGCCCGCAGACTGGCATTGCTAAAATTTGCCAGCAACAATAATTCGTGGATTATTGAGGATGATTACGATAGTGAGTTTCGATATCGTGGTCGCCCATTACCCGCGCTCAGCGCTTTGGATGAAGAACGGCGAGTATTTTATGTTGGGACATTTTCTAAAGCTTTGTGCTCTGCTGTGAGGCTCGGTTATGTAGTCGTTCCTGAGTGGCTGATTGAAACCTTTGCCAAAGCTATGAATTTGTTGGGACAAAACGCTTCTCCTATTACAGAAGTAGCGCTTGCTCAATTTATTAACGATGGGCGTTTTGCCGAGCATATAAGAAAGATGCGGCGTCTTTATCGAGATAGGAGAGATACTCTTATCGAGTGTTTAAGCGAAAGCTGCTCTGATGTTTTAAGCTTCAAAAGTAGTGATGCCGGAATGCACATAATTGCTGATTTAAAAAGTGGTATAGACGATGAAATCGCATATAGGGCTTTGTTAAAAAATGGAATAGAAAGTTTGCCCTTATCAGTATACTGCTTGGCGCCTATCGAGAGATCAGCTTTAATACTTGGTTTCTCTGGTGTGCAGCGAAAACGTATGCCAAAATTAGTAAAAAAAATGTCACAAATATTAAGTACTATTCACTGAGATGTGCTTGTCCACTAATGATAGAAAATCCCTGATTACGCGAACATTACTACGTTGCTTGAGAAAAGCAACGGTTTCGTTCATTACTAAATTATCACCCTGAATATTGACCTTCATCACCCTAGTATCTGCCACAAATTCGGCCTCGGAGACAAAACCAATACCTGCGCCTGACGCAACTAATTCTCTCATAGCCTCACGGCCCTCGACTTCTATTATTGGCTTAAGATTTACTCCCTGTATTTTAGCTTCCTTTTCAATTATTTTCCGGGTGTTTGACCCCTTTTCCCTGAAAATTATTGGGAGTTTTGTTAAGTCCACCATTTTGAGTATTTTTTTACCTGTGACGAAATACTCGGGTTGGCCAAAGGCAATAATCTTACTACTTCCGAGGAACTTCATACCAATATCTAATTTTTTACTTAGGTTAGGCATGATCCCAATTTCTGAATTAAATGATCGAAGTGTATTTTCAACTTCTTCAGAGTTTCCCGATCTGAGAATAACCTTTACTTTTGGATATTTCTTTCGGAACGCGGCTAAAATATTTAGTACGTGCGATGCAGAATCTGCAATAATCCTAATGCTGCCTGCTAATTCTTGCCCGCTCTCCGAAATATAATCTTCAATTTGTTGTTCTACTTCGAACAGTTGCTTCGTTAGTAATAGGATTTTTCTACCCTCATNGGTGAGCGTAATCTTTTTATTTTGCCGTCTNATTAAAAGAGTNTCATAATTTTGNTCTAATTTTTTTACTTGTTCAGATACAGCTGGTTGGCTGATTTTGAGTCTCTCAGCCGCAACCGAAAAGCTGCCATAGATAGCAACGAAATGAAATGCTCTTAATTGACTATGTCTCAACCTTGTACCACAATTAATTATAGGTTTTTCTTATATATATATAAGTATTATCAATTTTACATATATATGTCTCAAAAGTAATAATTAGTACAGGTATAAAAACGGAGCTATTTTATGTCCTTGGAAAAGCCAAATATAGAAGCGCCAAGATTAGGTGAGCCCTTTCTTTTAACCCCTGGCCCGCTCACAACTTCTTATGATGCTAAGGCAGCTATGCTTAAAGATTGGGGGAGTTGGGACGGGGATTTTCGGAAAATGACCCAAAAAATGAGAGATAGGCTAATACAAATGTTAGGGAACGGCAATGAAAGTTTTGATTGTGTTCCTATGCAAGGAAGTGGATCTTTTTCAGTGGAGGCAATGCTCGGTTCATTTGTTCCAAAGACCGGCAAAGTACTAGTTCTGTCAAATGGTGCGTATGGTCAACGAGCAGCAAAGACTTTAAATTACCTTAAACGCGACTGTATTGTTTTGGATAAAGGGGATTATCTTCCGCCGCGTGGTGAAGAAGTTTTTCAAATTCTTAGTAATGACTTAGATATTACTCACGTAGTTGCAGTACATTGTGAAACGAGTTCTGGTATTCTTAATCCAATAGAGGAAATATCAGCCGCCACATATAAGGCGGGGCGAAAGCTACTCGTAGATAGTATGTCTGCATTTGGCGCAATTCCAGTAGAACCTGATAAAATAAAATATGAGGCGATAGTATCNTCAGCTAACAAATGCATCGAGGGTGTACCAGGCTTTGGTTTTATTTTAGCTAGAAAGTCTGCTTTAGAAGCGGCGAAAGGGAATAGTCATTCTCTTTGCTTGGATCTTCANGACCAGTGGTCTCACATGAATAAAACTGGGCAATGGCGTTATACGCCACCAACACATGCTTTAGCCGCGTTTTTAGTGGCCCTAGAGGCTCATCGCAAAGAAGGTGGGGTCGGTGGGCGAGGTGCTAGGTATACTAAAAATCGAGATACTCTGGTGTCTGGGATGAGATCAATTGGGTTTGAGACTCTTTTAAGTGAACGCTGGCTTTCACCAATAATCGTTACTTTTTTCTGCCCAAAAGATTCACTTTTTGATTTTACTCAATTTTATGATTTGATGAAATCACAGGGGTTTATTATCTATCCAGGAAAACTAACTATTGTAGAGAGCTTCAGAATTGGTTGTATTGGGCAAATGGATGACCAAACTATGCTGAAAGTCGTGGATGCGGCAAACGAAAGCCTTAAAAAAATGGGGGTTACTGATGCCTCGCCTCCAACTAAAGCTTTGGAAGAAAGAAAGTTGCTTCAGTCTTAATTTTAATTATCTAAAAAGGAATTTTTATGACACTTGCACCCCATGTAATTGCTAATGAAAGAACCTATTCAATGCCAAAAAGGTGTGCAATCGCAATCTGCTTGGATGGTTGTGAGCCAGAATACTTGGAAGTGGCGATAGATGAAGGATTAATGCCAAATTTAAAGATGATGCGTGAAACAGGTACAGACCGCATTGCTCACTCTGTTATCCCTAGTTTTACAAACCCTAATAACTTGTCGATTGCCACTGGGCGTCCCCCTAAAGTGCATGGAATATGNGGTAATTATCTCTTTGACCCAGATACCGGAGAAGAGGTGATGATGAACGATGTNCGTTTTCTAAGAGCGCCAACGTTATTTTCNAAATTTTATGAAGCAGGAGCACGTGTTGCAATGGTTACAGCGAAAGATAAGCTCCGTGCTTTGTTGAGCGCTGGCTTAAAATTTGATGAGGGTCGTGCTATTGCATTTTCTGCTGAGCGCGCAGATGAAACATCTATGGCTAACAACGGGGTTGAAAATGCCAGTGAGTGGTTGGGTATGCCTGTTCCAGAAGTTTATTCGGCAGAATTATCAGAGTTTGTTTTTGCAGCTGGCATTAAAATACTGAATGAAATGAAACCAGACATTATGTATTTATCAACAACCGATTACGTGCAACATAAATTTTCTCCGCAAGAGCAGGGAGCCAAAGACTTTTATGCAATGTTCGACCGCTATTTAGGCGAATTACANAAATTCGATGTAGCAATCGTAGTTACAGCAGATCATGGAATGAAGCCCAAGCATGACAATAATAAGGAGCCAGCGGTCATTTACATGCAAGATAAGATGGATGAATGGCTAGGCATTGGACAGGCGAGAGTTATTTTACCAATAACCGATCCTTATGTTGTTCATCATGGCGCCCTTGGTTCTTTTGCGACAGCATACTTACCCGATAACTGCGATATTAATAGTCTAATCACTAAAATCGCTTCCTGCCCAGAAATTTTAAAGGTTATTAGCAAAGAAGAGGCTATAGCTACTTACGATTTGCCAGGCGACCGAATTGGCGACATAGTTATGATCTCCACTGAAAACCTTACCATAGGGACAAGTAAGGATCGACATGATCTTGCAGCATTAAAAGAACCACTTAGATCCCATGGTGGTTTAACGGAGCAGGAAGTACCATTTATCGTAAATAAGGTTATGGATTTACCGAGCGCTCCTGAACTGAGAAATTTTGATGCGTTTTTCTACGCAACACATGCAGCAGCTTCATAAAGGAATCTAAGAAATGGAAAAACAAGATATACGCCATGAGGGAATGCGTATCGGCGGAGAAAAAGTCGTTACAGAAAAAGTCATTGAAGTGAGATACCCATATACAAACGAGGTGGTCGGTACGGTACCTGCTGGCACTTCGGAACATGCTGCCAAAGCATTTAAAATAGCCTCAGATTATAAGCCCTCACTTAGNAGATATGAGCGCAGTCAAATTCTTCGAAGAACTGGTGAATTAATTGGCGAAAGACAAGAGTATCTAGCCAAGTGGCTAACTCTGGAGTTAGGCATATGCCATCAGCATGCAATTTATGAAACAAAACGCGCGCAAGATGTTTATCAATTCGCAGCAGCACAAGCAATGAATGATGATGGGCAAATATTTTCCTGTGACTTAACGCATAATGGTAAAGAGCGAAAAATTTTCACAAAGAGAGAACCTGTNCGTTCAATNAGTGCTATTACACCNTTTAATCATCCNCTGAACATGGTAAGTCANAAAATAGCNCCGTCTATCGCTACTAATAANTGNATGGTATGTAANCCAACTGAACTNACACCGCTCACTGCAATAACNCTAGCTGATATTCTATATGAGGCNGGGTTNCCTCCAGAAATGTTNCANATTGTAACTGGGCTTCCNGAGGATATTGGTGANGAAATGATGCTCAATGAACACATTGATATTATAACTTTTACTGGTGGTGTGCCAGTCGGTAAGTTGATAGCATCAAAAGCGGGATATAAAAGGCAGGCNCTTGAGCTTGGTGGCAACGATCCGTTGATTGTTTGTAATGATCTTTCAGGAAGTGATTTGGAAAAGGCGGCTACAATTGCTGTAGCAGGTGCTACTGGTAATTCCGGTCAACGGTGTACAGCCATAAAGCGCATTTTAGTGCAAGAAAGTGTAGCTGATGTTTTTGTTCCACTTGTTCTCGATAAAGCTAAGAAAATTAAATATGGAGATCCCCAAGATCNGAATACTGAGTTAGGCTGTGTGATCCATGANCAAGCAGCTGAATTATTTGAAAATAGAGTAATTCAGGCTGAGAAGGAGGGNGCTGAGATATTGTATCATCCAGGTAGAANAGGCGCTCTTTTACCTCCGATAGTTGTTGATAAGGTNCCTCACGANAGTGAGTTGGTTATGGAAGAAACNTTTGGCCCTATAATCCCCATCGTTAGAGTTCCCGATATAGANGAAGAAGTAATAAGTATATCAAACAGNACACAGTTTGGATTGTCCTCTGGAGTATGCACGAATGACTTAAATAGAGCGATCANATACATTAATAGCTTGGATGTGGGTACATGTAATATTTGGGAACAGCCTGGTTATAGGATTGAAATGTCACCTTTTGGTGGAATTAAGGATAGCGGCAATGCTGTTAAAGAAGGGGTGATAGAAGCAATGCGNTTTTTCACAAATGTAAAAACATATTCATTGCCATGGCCAGAGTAATTATTAATTTAGATCTTACGCCGTCTAACCCTGTATATTCTACGGCGTTAAAAATTTAATAAAAGAAAGACAAATCAAAGCAATTTTAGGAATGTAAATTGGTTAGCCATATCTTTCCCAGGCATACACAGGATAAATTGCCAATAGCTTTTGGAGGCGAGGGTTGCTTTCTTTTTGACGAAACTGGAAAGAAATACTTAGATGCCTCAGGTGGTGCTGCTGTATCTTGTTTAGGCCATTCGCATCCTAAAATAATTAGTGCACTTCATAAACAGTTGGATAGCTTGGCATATGCACACACGTCTTTTTTTACTTCTGAACCTGCAGAGACATTGGCAACAAAATTGATCTCTAATGCACCCGGTGATTTAAGCCAAGTTTACTTGGTTTCAGGTGGTTCAGAGGCAATAGAGGCAGCTTTGAAATTGGCCAGGCAATATTTTCTAGAAACGGGGCAGCCTTGTAGAAAAGAAGTAATTGCAAGGCGACAAAGCTATCATGGAAATACGCTTGGAGCATTGGCGGTGGGTGGCAATGAGTGGAGACGTTCAAAATTTGCTCCTTTGTTGGTCGATACGCATCATATAGCACCCTGCTACGCCTACCGAGAAAAGTATGATTATGAAACTGAATTCGAATTTGGGCAGCGTGTAGCTAATGAATTGGAACGTAAGATTGAAGAGCTTGGTTCTCAGAACGTAATGGCATTTGTTGCCGAACCTGTTGTTGGCGCAACTCTAGGAGCCGTTCCGGCTGTCGATGGATATTTTAAAACCATCCGAGAAATTTGTGATCATAATGGCGTTTTACTAATTCTAGATGAAGTCATGTGTGGTATGGGGCGTACTGGGACACTTTTCGCTTATGAACAGGAATCGATAGCCCCTGATATTGTTTGCGTAGCAAAAGGTCTCGGCGCTGGTTATCAGCCAATAGGAGCTACTATTTGTACTGATGAAATCTACTCAGCAATTAAAAATGGTTCTGGGTTTTTTCAACATGGTCATACGTATATTGGGCATCCCTTGGCAGCGGCTGCAGCTAATGCAGTTTTGGACGTTTTGCTTGAAGACAACATTTTAGAAAAGGTTTCGGGTCTAGGGGCTCACCTTGAACAGTCATTATATACTGAGTTTGGTCAACACTCTCACGTTGGTGATATTCGTGGCAGAGGATTATTTTATGGGTTGGAGATCGTTAAAGATAAAAAAACTAAAGAGCCATTTCATTCTTCTGATAATTTAGCAAGGAGGATTAAATTGATTGCAAAAAGTAGAGGTCTATTATGTTATCCTATGTCTGGTACGGTCGATGGGAAAATGGGTGATCACGTACTATTAGCGCCCCCCTATATTATTAATGAAGACAAAATCCACAGTGTCACAACCTTACTTGCCGAAAGTATAGACGAAGCACTAGGCTGTACCAAAAGATAAGCACAGTGCATCAGGTACTAAAATTAATAATTATCTAGAGTGAGGCGGTCTAATTTTTTGCAATATTCTTATTTGAATCATAAAAGGGTAAATCAACGACCCGCGCGGTAAATGATCCATTTGGGGTGTCAACATCTAGTTTTACGCCCACAGCGTTGTATTCAATGGATACCATTGCAAGAGCTATATTCTTCATTAGCCTAGGTGAGTAGATGGCTGATGTTACTTTTCCTACTTTTTGCTCATCCTTTCTGATCGTCCAAAACCTAGTATTAGGGCCTGTAAGAGGATCACATTCAAGTGCAAGACCAACCTGTTTTACTTTCACGCCCTGAGTTTTAATTTTTAGAAGTGCTTGTTTCCCAACAAAGTTGTGAGACGACTTAAGATCAACAAGCCTATCAAGCCTTAACTCGAACGGGTTTGTGTTAATATCTGCATCGGCATGATAAGATAACATACCTCCTTCAATTCGCCTTATTGATGATGTATGCCCTGGCTTAAGCCCCATAGGTTCTCCGATTGACATTATGTGATCCCAAAGCTCATTCCCTTGCGTTTGATCTGTCAGGAAGATCTCGTATCCAAGCTCGCTAGACCAGCCTGTACGTGAAACAATTAACGAAATACCTTTCCACTTATACTCTCGATGCCAATAATATTTAAGATCTAAGATACTATCACCAAATAATTTCACCATAATATCGCGTGATTTTGGACCTTGTAATTGCAGGGGTGAAGCATCTGGTTCAAAAATATTTACATCAAAGTCAGTGTTTACTGCAACACCCTGTGCCCACAGTAAAATGTCGCTATCTGCCAAAGAAATCCAAAAACGATCTTCTGCCAGGCGTAAAAGAACTGGATCGTTTAAAAGTCCACCATCTTCATTTGTGATAAGTATGTACTTACATTGACCAACTTTCATTTTACTTAGGTCACGAGGCGTTAAAAATTGTACAAATTGTGCAGCGTCAGGTCCTGAAATTTCCACCTGTCTTTCAACGGAAACATCGCAGAGGATTGCGTCATTAACTAGGTTCCAGAAATTCTCTTCCGGATCTCCAAAGTCTCTCGGTATATACATGTGATTGTAAACAGAAAATCCTGTAGCACCCCAATTTACCGTTGCGTCAAAGAAGGGCGATTTACGGATTTGAGTTCCAAATCCGAAGTCATTAATTTTTTTCATGGAGGTCTCTCAATGGTGTTGGGTCATGATGTAGTGGTTTATTTAGTTATAATTAACTTACATCGACAATTATTCTGTATTTTGCATTAATCAACCAAAATATCTTATTAAGCTGAATTGAGAATCTAATTTAAGATTTACTTCTTTTTGGTTGACCCAGGAAGCGGTTCTTTAGTCCAATAACTCTTCGTTTAATTCCTAATAAATTTTTTAATAGAAATACTTTTGAAATTTTGGTTATTTCATAGATTGGCTCTAGGTAAAGCTCGATTAATTTACTTTCTTTTCCGGTATCATAGGCGTCAAGTCCAAACACTACTTTCCCCTTGTTTTGCGATAAGTGTAATGATCCAAAAATCCAATCCCATATTGCCAATGCTGCACCAAAATTTTTATCATAATGCTCTTCTGCAATTGAGTGATGTACTTGATGCTGTGACGGTGAAATTAAAACATGTTCTAGCCATTTCCAATACGAAATATCTATATGGCTGTGGCGCAAATTTGATCCTGTTGCGTGGAAAAAGAATACAAGAATGTTTACGCCAACAACTGTATAAAGATCCACTGCAGTGCCGAAAAAAAACAANAATGTTGGAATAACTGTTCCTTGAGCGAAGATACTGCGCAAAGAAAACAGCACTCCTTCTAATGGGTGTACCCTNTAAACGGTAATTGGGGTCATAGTTTTGGCTGAATGATGCACTTTGTGAATTGCCCAAAGAAGAGGAATTTTATGCATCCAGCGGTGGACNAAATATTTTGTAAAATCATCAACTATAAAAAGTGAGATCGTAAACAGTGCAATTATCAAACTGGATGGAGTGTTTACGAACAAATTNTGATTAAAAATTTCAACGCTGTGTAAGAACAGATATATNGCCGTNGATATAGCGACTTGTGAAATCAATAAAGGNGATATGAAAAAGGTAAATATTCTATTTATNAAAAAGAGCTTNTAATCGGCTTTNGCAGATCCAGACCANATAATTTTTTTNTCAAATATTTTNTTGANAGCAATATTTAGTGANTGNCGCTTGATTAAAATNAGCCANAGAAANGCTAACAATACAGATAGTATTAAGTACCCNGTAAANACCCGCTTTTTCGGNTTTACAAAGTCNGATANAAAAAAGTCGAGAAGGTTAATATTATCCATTTTTGGCTATCAATTTGGCTTTGGTGAGGGTATTCTATCTACCCTCACCATTACTTTGGATACTAGTCAGTTTCTGCACTACTTGCAGAATCTAACTTGTCTGACAGTGCTTGCAGATCACCTAATCCGTCATTTACACGAGACTTTACACCAAATGTATCAACCATCATTTGCTGTATGTTCAGCATGTGTAACTGATAGTCAGACCATGATCTTTTACGGTCCATAACGAAATTACCGTTCGCGTCAATGCCGGTAACATATGCGTTATTTAGTGTTACAGGTCCATAACCCATGAGATCATTCATTTTTGTNGCTGTTGCTCCAAGGTTGNTNTTACCAGANTGCATAGCCATNGCAAAACCTTTNAGTTCGCCCCAATGTTTTGCATAAGCTCGNTAAGCTTTATTCAANTCATCACCACTTAAATCTTTCATTTTGTTGATGTCTTTATACACCGAACCTGCATATTTGAATACNGCTTCTGCAAGAACCTTTTCCCAATTCTCCTCTATAGATGNGGCATATGACTTGAGTTTAGATCGCTCACTATCAGAAAGTGCATCTCCAGCCGCAGCTGTAATTAATTTACGGCCATCGAGAAAGGCATTGTAGATAGTATTTGTGTAATCTGTAGATTTGGTTCCTGATCTATCGAACGCCGCAGCATAGTATGTTGGTCCAAACACATATTCTGACTTTAGGTCAACCATGCCGTCACCATTTTTATCGGCAGCACCCTGGTTTTTCATTTTTGCGATTTCGTAAACTTTATTTGGATCGAACCCGTGCTGATGAGCAGCAGCTCCCCAATATCCGAATGCCTCATCCCAAGAATGCTCTTTCCCGGTGTAATGANCNCCATCTTTGTANGGTTTATTATTAGGCTTTTTCTCANCNCTGAGTTTNTCATCGAGGTAATTATCTACAGCCTGATTGTANGCCATTGCTCCCATGGTATACTTTGANATTAATTGCGCCCAGTCGTAACCAGTCTCCGCATCAAAGCCTTTGTTAGCTTTTGCTGCCATACTTATCATATTGTATGCGACTTCTTTTCCAGACATATTGCCAGGCCATGCGGGCATTGCTCCNCCGTAAAACTTACCAGAAATATTTTTGCCTTTTGAAATTTGGTGCAAAGATGTCTGTTTTATTTTAAATCCATCTTTAGATTTTGGCGCAATTATCGGAAGGTCTTCATCTGANCCGTTGAAGTAAGAAAGCATTTGCGCTTCAAGAGCAGCAGCGTTACCCCCACCGTTTCCCTTACCGGCTAATTTTTTCAAGCTTTGCTCTAGCACATGTCTTGCAATTTGTCCTGAATAAGAAACAGTATTTGTTNTGTCTCCAGAATAACCATTAAGAGTTACCGGAAATGGTCCATATCCATCAGAAAGTGCCACAGAGCCGNTTAGTGCTACTGCAACAATTGCTGTGGTCATTTTAAGCTTTTTCATAATCATCGATTTCTCCTAATNTGACGAAAACAGTAAACCTGACTATTTCTATCAACATTATTATCTACTTTGTCAATATACCTGATAAAAATAATCAGGATTGACATTCCTGATTAAATAAATCAAGAATTAATACAGCCAGCGCGAATCTTTGCAAGCAACTCTCCACAATTACAACGAGGGATACAAAAGATGGATAGTTGGGACAAAAATGAAGAAGAGCCTGCCACGGATTTTCAGGAAGTGCTGAGTGTTTTCAGTGCGTTAGGTGGATCAGAAGTTTGGCAATTAGAGTGGCTAATTGACCGAGTTGAAGACAGAGATTGGGGTATGTCATGGCTTTAAATATTGTAGATGACGTCAAAAATGATGATATTGCACTAGGCGACGTTGTGGTTGAAGAAGTGCCGACTTATGATGCATTAGAACTTACTAACGGCGGTAAAGTGGCCACCATAACGTTAGCAGGCAAGCATTACACACTACGAATCACAAAAGCTATCAAGCTAATTCTGACAAAATGAGAGCACCTGAGATATCTCGGGGTGGAGCTCCAGTTGGGTTTTTGTCGGAGCTTGGGCCAATAGAGTCCACTGCAATAACCTATCTCCGCTTATGGTGCCAAAGTTTGGAAGCGCAAACTGCAATTGCAAGAGACTTCCAAATCGTTTTTGGCTCTGCAAGGGGGACGGAAATAACGCAGAGCTTTGAGGCTCTTTGTCGGCTATGCGTTGAGAATGGTAGGCGGCCATTAATGAGACATGGTTTGGACTGCAAATGTTTTGGATCAGATGAATCTTGTTTCGCTAATTTCATAGGGTATGCATCAGAAGGTGCTCGTGAGGATGCCCTTATGATAGCCATGACTATAGTTGAACCTGAAAAAGCTCATATACTAGCCTCTTTGGCAGAAGATTTTGGACTTGCACTTAGAGATATTACGTCCAAATGTCGATTATCTAATTCTGCATTTGATGGACAAACCCTGCACTGAGGCTTCAAATAATTAACTCAATGTTATTTGATCTGAGTCTGAATTCCTGCCACAACCCAATATACCTCATCTGATACTGAGGCTATCTTCTGGTTCATAAAGCCTGCGCCATCTCTGAATTGTCGTGCTAATGCATTGTCGGGAACAATTCCTGTCCCGACCTCATTACTTACGAGTACTATATTAGACTTTGAATTTTTTAATGAATTAGAAAGTTCACCAATTTCTCTCTCTAAATCATTATTCTTTAATAGATGATTTGATAGCCAAAGTGTCAGGCAATCTACTAAAATGGGACCATTTGATCCAATTTTCTTGATCTCATCGGCTAATTTGAGCGGCGTAAAGAGTGTAGACCAATTTTCACCACGACGTGCTTGGTGCTTCTTAACTCGTTGCGCCATTTCTTCATCTAAAACCTCGCACGTTGCAATATAAGTTGCCGGCGATCCAAATCTTAAAGTATGAATTTCTGCTGATTTAGACTTGCCAGATCTTGCACCACCTATGAAAAATGAAATAGTCATGATCTTATGATAAACATAATTAATTTAGAAGTTTAATAGAAAACTACTTTGAAAACATATTTAGGTAAGAAATTAATATTAATACGTCATGCGCCAGTAATTTCTGACGGCTTGTTTTATGGATCGAGAGACGTAGCGTGTCGGCGCCCTACAATCCAAGAAATAGAAAATATACGAAATATTTTGCCTAATAAGCTTAAATTATATGTGAGCACGGCAAATAGATGTTTGACGACTGCTAAATTTTTATTTCCCAGCATAAAACCCGTACAATTCGATGCTTTAAGAGAGCAGCATTTTGGGAGTTGGGAGGGTATTGCTTATGACAAGATACCCAATATCGGAACGCTTTCGAGTGAAGAGTTAGCCGATTTTCGGCCTCCCAATGGAGAAAGCTTTAACGAGATGAGCCTGCGTGTAAATCTTGTCTTAGAGGAAATTCTCAACAAAATCGGGTCTCAAGATTTAGGCATAATTGTCGCTCACGCGGGAACTATTCGTGCTGTCTTATCAAAGCTAGTTGGAAAATCAGCATTAAGTTTTCAAGTTGATAATTTATCAATGAGTGAATTTATTTTTTTGAATGATGGTATGGTTGTTAATTACTTTAATAGAGCTGGAATCCACTGATATATTTAAATAAACTAGTAAAGATATTGAGGGTCTTGATATGAAACATCTATATCGCCAAGAGCATTTTGTTGATTTCATGGCTGTTGTAATGCAGTTCACACGCATTAAAATAACTTGGGCAAATTTTTCTGATGAAGCTCCAGACTTAAAGCGTGCCAGTTGGGCGTTTCCGCTCGCTGGCTGGTTGATAGGCCTGATATCGGGCGCTCTTGGTCAGCTTTTGCTATTTTTAGGTTTACCGGTTCTCCTCAGTTGTACTATTGCAATAGCATCATGTATCTATTTAAGCGGTGCTTATCATGAAGACGGCTTGGCAGATATGGCCGATGGTTTCGGTGCAGGCGGTGATGGAAAAAAAATAAGCAATATTATCCATGATAGTAGACTTGGGACTTACGGCGTCTCGNCTTTAANAATAGCNTTAATTATCCGCATACTGCTGGTTTCAAGTTTAGTGGAAACTGGGNTTTGGCTATTTTTGCTAATGGGTGCAAGCTTAGCAGTTGGGAAAGGATTTATTATGATCAATCGTCGTATTTTCCCAGTTTCAGAATTCGCGGGGCCCGCCACAATTTCCTTTTTGGGAAACAACAGTCGTCAAATAGTTTGTTTCTTACTATGGTTACTGCCATGCTCATTTATTTTTACGATACCTCAGCTAGCAACAGGTATTATACTTGGTTTACTAGTCTCTCTATGGTGTGGTTTCAGGGCAAAACTTTACCTTGGTGGCATTACCGGAGATGTACTTGGAGCTACTGCTTTTTTGGCAGAACTAGCGTTTCTGTTAGGTATATTACTATTGGTGTAAGTCACCAATTTAAGTTGTTTAGAATTTTATGGTCTTCAGCCATCAAAATCTACTATTTCGGTAAGCTTCAAGGCTTTTTTCCGTAACTTTGCTATTGTCATCAAGTTAACATTATCAGCATTAAAACTCCCCCAACTTTTCACCAAGTCATCTACTTTGGTTCCTGGTGCTATTGGATACTCAAAATTGGCAGTCGCATAAATTTCTTGTGCCTCGCCTGAGCTAAGAAATTCCATAAGCGCTAACGCATTTTCTTTATTTGGAGAAAATTTTGCCATTCCGATGCCAGATACATTTACATGTGTCCCTCCACCTTCAAATGTTGGGAAAACTATGTTGACGCTCTTTGCCCAGTCAGCTTGCTCAGGATCCTTAAGCATTTTCCCCATGTAGTAGGTATTACCGATAGATAGATCACATTCTCCTGCCCATATTGCTTTTACTTGGGCTCTATCATTACCTTGGGGTTTTCGAGCTAGGTTTTGCTTAAAACCATCTAACCACTTTTTGGCATAGTCTTCACCATGATGATGAATAATTGCAGAAGTTAGTGCCAGATTGTAAGCGTTTAGACCTGAACGAGTACAAACTTTCCCGNGCCATTTNGGGTCCGCAAGATCTTCATAACTTTTGATTTCTCCAGTNCGGACCCGCTCTTTGCTTACATAAATTATTCTNGCTCGGGTTGTAAGGCCGAACCAATGACCGGCAGGGTCTCTATACTTTTCTGGGACATTAGTTGAAAGGGTCTGACTTACCACTTGCTGTGTAAGTCCTGCTTCAACTAGGGCAGACAGCCTCGAAATATCCACAGTCAGTACCACATCAGCGGGGCTTCTCTTTCCTTCCGCTTTCATACGCTCGATCATACCTTTTCTTAGGTAAACTATATTCACTTTTATTCCAGTTTTGTCGGTGAATGCAGATGTTAATGGTTCAATCANGAAAGGTTGACGATATGAATAAATATTAACTTCTGATGCGAAGATAGGTGAACTAAAAAAAAGTGTAACAAAGAATAGTGAGATGGCGACAAATTTTTTCATTTACTAAATCCACATTAGGTTAAAAACTCAACTAAGTATTTCTGAGTAAATTTGTCAAGATAAAAGATGCTTGAAACAATGTAAAATAATTGGTTTCTAACCGGGTATAAATTCGGTATCTAGGAATGTAGCTTTGTATTAAATATAATTGATAAACGTATTTTAAGGTTAGCTTTAAATTCAGTTTTAATGGATAAATACAACATGGTAAGAGTGACAGATTTAAACCATATAATTAATGAACAAAGTTATGACTTGTTAAACATTGATTTTGCCGTTGAATGTAAAAAAGACCTTGATCAAAGAGGTGTTTTGACTCTGCCAAATTTTCTAAACGCCAAAACTCTGATAGAACTTGTGGCCGAGGCAGAAGATTGTGCATCCCAGGCGTATTATACGGATTCTACTCATAATGTTTATCTAACAAAAATTGATACTAATTATGCTTCTGATCATGTTATTAATAAACAATTAGTGTCCTCAAAAGGTTGTATTTGTACTGATCAAATTCCTTCAGGATCAAAACTTGAGCAACTGTACAGCTCTTCATTATTCAAAAAGTTTATTGCAAAAGTAGTTGGTGAGCCTTCCCTATTCCCGTATGAGGATCCATTATCATCAATAAATGTTCACTATGCTGGCGAAGGACAGGAACTAAATTGGCATTTTGATAATTCAGAGTTTGCAATAACACTTTTATTGCAAAGTCCTGTTGGGGGTGGCGAGTTTCAATATATAAAAGATTTTCGAAATTCAGAAGAAAATGAGATGAATTTTGACGGAGTACAAAAACTACTGACTGCATCAGTTTCTCCGGATATTCTTACTATGGAACCTGGAACTTTAGTCTTATTTAGGGGGCGAAATTCAATTCATAGGGTTACACCAACCATTGGGGATAGAAAAAGAATACTTGTAGTTCTAGCTTACAATTCTGAGCCAGGCATTGCTTTGTCCGAGAGTGCCCGCAAAACGTTTTATGGTCGACTATGCTAACCAACTTGAAAATTACATCAAGTCGATCATTTGCAAATAATGAGCATCCTAAATATCATTGTTAGAAAGTAATTTAGAATTAATGGACTATATTAAATAATGGGTACAATCTACTCAGAATACCTCTGCCAAACATCATATTTTGGCCAAATTTTGCAGTTCGTATTTTCTATCAAAGTGGTTGCAAAATCAGTTTTGCCGATACGGCAGTATCCAACGAGCCTTTTGTAGCTCATAGCTCCCGTTAGCTCACAAATAACTTTTGATCCTTTAAATTGTAATGCAAATGCTGATGCAAATTGGCCCTCTGGCGTATCATTCTCAGGACAATTTAAGGCTGCAATACGAATGGGGATATTACCTACTTCAATGGTATCTCCGTCTCTGATGTGGGATATAGTGCCCGTTAAGGTAGAGTAGTAATCTGAGGCTTTTGCTGGTGATATGATTGTCCAGCTCAAGAGCAGCACAAACATCTTTATTTTTGAGACTTGCATTAGTAACTTTCACCAACAAGCTTTAGAAAGTAGTATATCCTAATCACCCTCGATACGAGTTCCAGAAAATCTAGACTGCCAATTTTCACATTCTTCGTCACTTATTTTTGGGAATAATACTTCTGGAACTGTGAATTTACAATTAGGTTTCAATTTACTGGTGGCTTCAGATATATTCTCTGGCCAGGTCCAATCGTTACAGTGCATCGCTGTCATTAGTTGTTCTGCTGCGTTCGGTATGAATGGTTTTGATAAAATCGCATAAATTCGAACCAAGTTTAGTGCTAACCGAATTTGTCCTGCTGCCTTTTTTTCGTCTTCTTTATACACCGACCATGGTGCTGATGATTGAAGGTATTCATTTCCTAAAACCCAAATAGAGCGCAGTTCAGATGCAGCTTTACGAATTTCTATAGATTCCATGTATTTTTCAAAGGTTTTGATTTGATTTGTTAAGTTTTCAATAAGATCATGTTCAGCTTGGCCGTACTCACCACCCGCCGGTATTTCTTCACCGAATTTAGACCTGCAAAACTTAGTCACGCGGCTTACAAAGTTTCCCAACACGTCTGCTAAATCTTTATTCACGCTTGTCTGAAAATTATCCCAAGTAAATTCAGAGTCAGAGTTTTCGGGTGCATGGCTTAGAAGCCACCACCGCCAATAATCTGCCGGAAGAATTTCGAGTGCATTGTCCATGAATACGCCTCGGCCTCTCGAAGTGGAAAATTGGCCCCCATCATAATTCAGATAGTTGAATGATTTTATATAATCTACAAGTTTCCAAGGTTCGCCGGAGCCCAAAATCGTAGATGGGAATGAAAGGGTATGGAAAGGAACGTTATCCTTTCCCATGAATTGAGTATAAGTAACATCATCTGCACCCTTATCAGTTCGCCACCAGCTTTCCCAATTCTTACCTTTTCCCGCATTTACCCATTCTTGTGCGCATGCAATGTACTCTATTGGTGCATCAAACCAGACGTAGAAAACCTTTTCTTCCATTCCATACCAAGGGACATTACCTTTTCTAACAGGAATACCCCAGTCCAGGTCTCTTGTTATTCCGCGATCTTGCAACCCATCTCCATCATTTAGCCACTTTTTGGCAATCGACGTTGTTAGAATGGGCCAGTCAGTCTTACTATCAATCCAATCTGCTAGTTTTTTTTTCATTTTTGATTGACAAAGGTACAAGTGTTTAGTTTCACGNCGTTCTAGTTCTCTGGTTCCAGAAATTGAGGACCGCGGATTTATAAGGTCTTTGGGGTCCAATTGCTTCGTACAATTATCACATTGGTCACCTCTAGCATCCTCAAAGCCACATGCAGGGCACGTTCCTTCGATATAACGGTCGGGTAAATATCGTTTGTCAACATGTGAGTAAATTTGCGTTTCATTGACTTCATTTATTAAGCCAGCGGCTTCTAATTGACCAGCAAAGTGCTGAGTTAGTTCATGATTTTCTCTACTTGATGATCTTCCAAAATGATCAAAAGAAAGACAAAANCCGTCTGCCAACCTAGCTTGCACTTCATGCATTTCCTTGCAGTATTCGGATATATTTTGATTTGCTTTTGCGGCTGCTAACTCTGCAGGTGTCCCGTGTTCGTCCGTTGCGCAAAGAAATAAAACCTCATTACCGCGTCCACGTTGGTATCTAGCGTATAAATCAGCTGGCAGTTGGCTACCAATAAGATTGCCAAGATGTTTTACGCCATTTATGTATGGTATTGCTGAAGTGATAAGGTGCCGCTGCATAGTTAACTCTTTGTTTTGATAATCGTTTAGCTTATGTCAGTGAGATTTGGAAGAGACATGGCCAATTCAATTTGTCGTAAGTTAGATTGCAAAACCTTTAACTGCAATTAACGATTATTTATTATCTTTGTGATAAGACTTTAAAAGTCTGCCTATTAAGAATGATGTTCTTGGTGAGTAAATATAGTCAGTTTTCTNTTCAACAGGCGGTCTTGAAAGCATTCTATAAAACCCAAAAACGACCAAACCTACATGTCCAGACGCGATTAAGTAAAATAAGGCAGAGGGACCAAATGACTGCATTAATATGGATGCTGTGTATGGGGCCGCTATTGCACCGACTGCGTAAAAGAACATAAGTGCAGCGGACAGCTCAACTCGCTCGTAGTCTTGAGCAAAGTCATGAGCATGCGCTGCTGCGACTGAAAAAATAGGGAACGTAGTAAATCCAAAGATGCCCGCGGTCAGCATCAGAATATAAGTATTATTCGTGTTTATATTTGCTGTGACTATACAACTTATTATAGCAGCAAATGACAGCCAAATAAGTACCCAACGGCGGTCGATTTTATCTGCAATGAATCCAATAGGGTACTGCGCAATTGCTCCGCCTAAAACAAAAGACGCTAAGAAGTATGCAATAGTGGTAATTTCTAGACCTACCTGTTGACCAAAAATGGGACCTGTCATTCGGAAAGAGGCCCCAGACAACGCTGCTACTACGACACCTACTGCGGCAAGTGGTGAGCGGCTAATTGCCAGCATAGGCCTCAGTCGAGGAGCCTTTGGTGTTTCTGGCTGCGCCACCTTAGTAAGGGTCAAAGGTATAAGTGTTGCGCAACATAATAATGCAAGAAGATTATAAGAGACGTAGCTAGCCGGCTCGAGCACGCCTATTATGAGCTGAGACATAAGAGACGCTCCCATATCTACCACCCTGTAGCTTCCCATAGTTCTTCCACGAGTTTCGTTGGTAACTTTTGATTGGAGCCACGATTCTATTATTGTGTAACAACCAGCAACACAAAAACCGGATCCTATGCGCATAAAAGCCCATGCGTATGGATTGATTATCATCATATGTGCTAATAAAGCTATAGCTCCAGTTGCTGTGAAGGCAGCAAATGCTCTTGAGTGTCCAACACTACCCATCAGGCGAGGCGCCCACCAACATCCAATGAAAAAGCCAATAAAATGAGCAGAACCCAGTAAGCCAATTTGATCAGTGGTAAAGTTTAACTTTAGTCCAGAAAGTGCATCTAAAGGGCCAACACCGCCGTTTGAAAGTTGCAGCAGAATAACTGAAAGATAAAGAGCGGCGAAGGAAATAATTAGTCTCATTAACTTACTTTTGCCTATCGTTTTTTATGAGATGGACCTTACGCGCCTCGTAATAGTTCTTTTCATGTAGGTAATGATATTTCAAGTCGGTTTTTAATTTCTGTTAGGAAGAATTTTTTTTCTGGTAATAAGCGTGCGCGCGTTAAATCAAGTCTCCATTGATATGGTTTATTTGTATGATTAGGTCTAATATACCAACGTGTCTCAACGCCTAATGCACCTCCATCCTTTGGTGTTAGTATTAATGGAAGTGGAGCAATATTTGATGATTTACAGCTTTTAGCTGCCAAGTGCATACGCCTAATTTGCGTGAGTGTAGGGATTTGTTCTAGCTCAGCTATGATTAGTGGTGGTGTGCCAACTCTGAGACTTTCTTCTATGCACCATAGTGCGTTCTTAAAAGATGGTGAATTAACAAATATAAATCGATGTGGATTAACCCATTTTGAGACCCCGTCTGGATTAACCATGTGCTTAGAATATGAAGGGCGTATCCATAATATTGGGCTTTTGCACCTTTGCGCTAAGATGAACGGGAAAAACAATTTAGCTGGTCCATAACATTCATGTACGCGTCCGTGTTCCAATCCTATATTTTCATAGATTGGAATTTTAGGTTGGCTTTTAGTATCGCCATTTATCAAAAGACTCAGGTTCATACGCAAAAATATCATGTTCTTGTTTTGTTCTCAAATAGTTTCTTGTGTTTAATAATATTTTGTCTAGGACTTAAGCTAACTACTTACTGGGGAAAACTACTATGAAAATGTTTGAGCTGGGTCAAACAGGGCTAAAAGTTTCAGAATTATGCTTAGGTACAATGACTTATGGTACACAAACAGCTGAAGCTGATGCTCACCGACAAATCGATCTTTGCCTGTCAAATAATATAAATTTTATAGACACTGCTGAAATGTATCCTGTGAACCCAATTTCAGCTGAAACCGTCGGGCGCTCTGAAGAAATAATTGGTCAGTGGATATCTGCAAACAAAAATCGGAGGTCAGATTTTATATTAGCTACTAAGCATTCGGGGAAAGGTCTTTCCCACGTAAGAAATGGTGCGCCGATAACCAAGGAAACTATCAAGGATGCTATAGAAGGTAGTCTCAAAAGGCTTAAAACTGACTATATTGATTTATATCAATTTCATTGGCCAAATCGGGGTTCATACATGTTTCGTCAGAACTGGAAATATGATCCATCTGGGCAAGACAAAAAAAGTACTTTAGAGAATATGTATGAATGTTTGATTATTCTTCAAAATCAAGTTGATAAAGGAAATATAAGACATTTTGGTTTATCCAATGAGAGTGCTTGGGGGACTGCTAATTGGTTGAAGTTATCAGAGCAGCATAATTTGCCTAGAGTAGCAACTATTCAAAATGAGTATTCTTTATTATGCAGATTATACGATACTGATTTAGCAGAATTAAGCGTTAACGAGGGAGTTGGTCTAATGGCTTTTTCTCCTCTAGCAGCCGGTCTGTTAACAGGTAAATATTTGGATGGGAATTTACCAAAAAATTGCCGGAAATCAATAAACCGGGATTTGGGTGGACGAGATAATATCAGATCGGAAAGGGCAGTTAGATCATACTTGAAGATAGCAAAAGAGTTTGGATTAGACCCCATACATCTTGCTTTGGCATGGTGCAGAACGAGACCATTTATGTGCTCTTCCATTTTTGGAGCAACAACAGTTGATCAGCTTCCAGTTATTTTAGAGTCAGTGGATGTAGAGTTAACCCAAGAGTGTATAGATTTGATAAATGAAACTCATAAACTCAATCCACTGCCGTTTTAAGTATTTTGGACAGTGAAAAATTGGTAATTACAGCAAATGGAAATATGGGTATTCCTATCAATTAGCGCTGCTATTTTTCAAACGCTTAGATTCATACTACAAAAATTTTTAAGTGATACGCGCCTTGGAGTGGCTGGGGCAACCTTTTCTAGGTTTATATATTCAGCTCCAATCTTGTTGGTTTTAGCGCCGGTATGGTTTGGTTATTTTGGTTACCCAATTGTAACTGGGTCTTTTTTNATTTCTTCTTCGATTGGGGGAATTGCTCAAATACTTGCAACATTGTGTGTTTTAGCGCTTTTTAAGCAGCGAAACTTTGCAGTGGGTATAGCATTTAAGAAAACCGAAACTTTGCAAATTGTTATAATTTCATTGGTCATTCTGGGCGAAATAGTATCAACTAATGCGCTTTACGCGATTTGTATCGGATTTTTTGGTTTAGTCCTGTTATCAAAACAGCCACTGAAAAGAAGCTTTTTAGAGGGTGGTATATTCAACCGATCTGTTTTCTTGGGTCTTTTTTCAGGTTTTTTATTCGCAATTTCTGGCGTTTACTACCGTGCTGCTACTCTTAGTGTATTAGACGAGAGCCCTATAAATAGAGCAATTCTGACATTAACATGTGTTCTAGTTTTTCAAGTAATCGTTATGGGTGGATGGTTGTTGATTTTTAATCGAACTGAGCTCAAAGCTGTGTGGAAAGTACGCAGCATCGCAATCTGGGTAGGGCTGACGTCTTTAGCAGGTTCATTTTGTTGGTTCTGGGCCTTTTCATTGGTAAATGCTGCTTTGGTTAAAGCTGTTGGTCAAGTAGAATTACTGTTTTCAATATTGGCGAGTATCGTTTTTTTTAAAGAGAAAATAACGTTTAGGGAGTTAGTTGGAATTTTTATAATTGCCTTAAGTGTGGTCGGTGTAATTACTTTAGCCTAAGTTAGCTAATATAGTAAAACTCACTAATACCGTCGCTATTTTGGAAAAAGGGAACTCTTTTAGGGATTAGATCATCATTCAAATTTGAAATGACCTCAGCAAACACAACCTCTGTAATAAAAGGTAAATCAAATTTTCGTACTTCTTGAATTGGTATCCATTGCAGGTGAGAGAGCTCATCGGAAGCTCTTGAAAAGTCATCTAAGTTTGTGCTTGCCGAAAGAGAATCCGCATCGAGGTAAAAAAAACGAGCGTCGAAGCGTCTTGGTCGGCCAGGCGGAGTAATTGCTCTAAATACAAATTGAAAGTTAGACGCATCTGGAACAAACCCCAAGTCTGCGAACTGTTTCCATTCAGTTGGAATTTTTCCTGCCCATTTTTCTTTAATTCCAACTATAATCCCCGTTTCCTCAAAGAGTTCTCGGATAGCTGCAATAGTAAGCGCTAAAACTAAATCCCCGCTACACTGATAAGTCATCCGTGCATTACAAGTGGCGTTTAGTCGTTTGAAAGAGTTGATCTGAAAGTCTTCTTTTTCCACTGCTCCACCTGGGAACACAAATTTATTTGGCATAAAGGCAGCATCTTTGCCCCTTTGTCCCATGAGCACAGACGGATTAGATTTTTTATTACGAATTAATATTACAGAGGCTGCGTCTTTAATTTCAACATTTATAGTCATTTTTCCGTACGCAAGCTTTCCAAACCATAGCGGCCTTAAAATATGCAGTTTTTTGAGAAACTACAATGAGTCTGCAAAAATCTGTGTACGATTTGACTGTGAGGGTACCAAATGTCTGTTAGTTTCTATCTCAAAAATATTAACTATTGATGAGCAAATGTTGTGACCGAGATTAATTTCTCTTCAGAAAATACTGCTCAATATAAATATAGTTTAATATTAAACTATATTTATAATAATTAGCTAGCCGCTATTTCAGTAAAGCTTTCTTGTCAAATCTATTAAAGTCGATAAAGGTAATAGTTACTGGTTTACAGGGATAATTTTATGTTGAAAGATATTGCAAAAAGTGTCTGGGAAAATGCTTATGCTCCCTATTCAAAATTCAAAGTTGGTGTGGCAATTAAAACGATAGATGGATCGGTATTTTCAGGAGTTAACGTAGAAAATGCAGCATACCCTGAGGGGACATGTGCAGAAGCAGCGGCAATTGCTGCAATGTGTACTGCTGGTCAAAGGGAAATTGTCGAGGTGTACGTGATAGCTGATTGTGAAGAACCGGTCCCGCCCTGTGGCGGATGCCGTCAGAAATTGGCAGAATTCTCCAAACCAGATGTTCCGGTGACGATGGCCACAATTAGTGGAAAAGAAAAGACTACTGTCGTAAGTGATCTTTTACCAGGGTCATTCAGTAACAACTTTTTCAATGAAACATGATAAACTGTAACGCCCAAGCAATACTCTCAAAAATAAGATGTAAAAATTCACTATCTCGGGAGGAATTAATCTGGTTTGCGAATGGGCTCGCTGATGGCATGGTTACAGATGCGCAGGCGGGGGCATTCGCGATGTCTGTCGCAATAAATGGCTTAGGTAGCCAACTCGCAAGAACCAATTGGACCTTGGCGATGCGCGATAGTGGTAAAACTCTATCGTGGGATGTTGGTTTGCCCGTTCTAGACAAGCATTCAACAGGGGGAATTGGTGATTGTGTGTCAATTATCCTAGCACCACTTCTTGCATCTTTTGGAGTATGTGTTCCGATGATTTCTGGAAGAGGTTTAGGCCATACGGGTGGGACTTTAGATAAACTTGAGTCAATTCCAGGAGTGAAAGTTATGCACTCTGACAAAAGATTAGTAGAAATAATCAAGAATTGTGGATGTGTAATTGCGGGTGCGAGTGCAGACATTGCTCCAGCTGACAAACGACTTTATGCAATAAGAGATGTTACCTCGACGGTGGATAGTTTAGATCTGATAACAGCGTCTATATTGTCAAAAAAACTTGCTTCAGGATTAAATGGTTTAGTCTTAGACATAAAATGTGGGTCTGGAGCTTTCATGACAGATTTAATCCAAGCCACTAAACTTGCGGAGGCATTGGTTAAAACGGCAAACGAAGCAGGCTGCCCAACAACTGGTCTTATAACTGATATGAACCAGCCTTTGGCACCTGCAATGGGAAACGCCCTTGAAATAGTTGAAGCCATGCGAGTTCTATCTGGAGCTAAGGNAAGTAGACTGCGTTNCATTGCTGTATCTCTTGGNGCAGAGNTTCTCACAGCCCAAAAAATATGTAAAAATAAGANACTAGCGACAATNGAATTAGAAAGNAAAATCGATAGCGGCNTTGCNATGGATAAATTTAGTAAAATGATCTCATTAATGGGTGGTCCTAGCAATTTTGGACAAAATTTTACTAGATACCTTCCTGAAGCTACTGCCGTTATAGAGGTTTGTTCGCCTCACGCAGGTTATTTAGCGCAGTGGGATGGGCAATCTCTTGGTAATATTGTTGTTAACCTTGGTGGTGGACGGCTTGTAGAAACAGATCAAATCGATCATGCGGTTGGTTTTAGNGATATTGTTAGAATTGGGACTAAATTGGCCAAAGGATCGCCAATTCTTAAAATCCATGCTGCTCGTATTGATCATGCAGAGTCAGCAAGAATACAAGTTTTGAAGGCATTAAAGATAAGTGATGCTATTCCAAAAGAAACGGACTTAGTTTTAAAGAGAATTACATAATGCCTAGAGCTGTACTAATTGTAATGGACTCTGTTGGAATTGGAGGAGCTATTGATTCNCACAGATATTTCAACGGCTTAACTAGTGATAAAGGNGCAAATACCCTTNTAAATATTGCNAAAGCATGTGACTCAGGAATTGCAAATNATGGTCGAAGTGGCCCATTGAATGTTCCCACTTTGCAGTCTTTAGGTTTAGGAAATTCTATATCTTTATCAACTGGTGAAGTGGCACCCAACATTCCGATTGTTGAAATCGGAGCAGCATTCGCAGTAGCGGGCCCGGTATCAATGGGAAAGGATACTATAACAGGCCATTGGGAGTTAGCTGGCGTACCGCTTGAACGCGACTGGTACTATTTCCCAGACATTGAGCAGTCGTTTGATACTGAATTAGTCAATCTAGTGTGTGAGCTTGGAAAACTTGATGGTATATTAGGAAACTGTCATGCCTCTGGTACTAAAATAGTAAACGAACTCGGTGAGGAGCATTGTCAGTCAGGTCAGCCCATTTGTTATACGTCTGCCGACAGTGTTTTTCAAATAGCAGCACACGAAAATCATTTTGGTTTATCTCGNTTATATGATTTGTGTCAATTATTGGCACCACACCTACATAAAATGAATGTTGGGAGGGTAATTGCGCGCCCATTTACTGGNAACAAAAAATCTGGCTGGTTACGAACAGTCAACCGCCGAGATTATGCAGTTGCACCACCTAAAAAAGTACTAAGTGAATGGATGCAAGAANGTGGTGTTGAGACAATAGCATTAGGAAAAGTGGGTGATATTTTCTCAATGCGTGGGTTTGATCGCCTGATCAAGGGTGAGGACGTTAAATTAATGGAAGCGCTAGCGTCCGAAATTGAAACTGGATCTGACAACAGTTTCATTTTTGGTAATTTCGTAGAATTTGATACCCTATATGGGCATAGACGCGATATCTCGGGTTATGCAAAAGCATTAGAATGGTTTGATACTGAAATTTCAAAAATAATAAGTAAATTAAGGCAAGATGATTTGTTGATNCTNACTGCNGATCATGGAAATGATCCGACGTGGAATGGCTCTGAGCACACTAGGGAAAATGTTCCTGTTCTGATCGTTGGCGCTTCTCCGACGATAAATCAAAAAGTGAATTTTGCTGATGTTGCTGCCACGGTTGCTAATTTTATGAGTATACCTACAATTGGTCCCGGAAAGAGTATCTTATGAACATAAGAAAATTACCCAAAATTGAACTTCATTTACATCTTGAAGGTGCAGCGCCGCCGAATTTCATACGTCAATTAGCATTTGAAAAGAATATTGATTTAACACAAATATTTAATGCTAACGGTGATTACTGCTTTTCAAATTTTAACGAATTTTTAGCAACATATGAAGCAGCGTGTCAGGTTTTAAAAGAACCGGAAGACTTTCATCGGCTGACCCGTTCGATATTGGAAAAATCGGCAGAAAATGGTGTTATTTATACAGAAGTTTTTATATCTCCAGATTTCTGTGGTGGGGGAGATTTAACGGCATGGAAGGAATATCTAGCGGCGATAGAGGAGGCTGCAAATAGTGCAAAAGAAGATTTAGGTATAGAAATGCGAGGGATAGTCACTTGCATTCGGCATAATGGGCCTTCTATAGCAAAAAAGGCATCGATTTGCGCCGCAGAAACCGCTTCTAATTTTGTTATAGGTTTCGGGATGGGCGGTGATGAGCTGGTTGGCACCCAAGGAGACTTTACATACTCTTTCAATATGGCTGACGAGGCTGGTTTAGGATTAACCACTCATGCGGGTGAATGGGGTGGAGCAGAGAGTGTGAGGCAGGCCTTGCAAGATCTCCGCGTCACTCGTCTGGGCCATGGCATTCAGATAATCGACGATACAAACTTAATTCGAGAAGCGATCGATAAAAAAATAACATTAGAAGTCTGTCCGGGATCAAATGTATCACTAGGTATATTTGAGAATCTCTCAATGCATCCGATTAATTCACTGTTAAAAAGTGGTCTCCTAGTTACTGTTTCTACAGATGATCCTCCGTTCTTTAATACAACTATGACCAGTGAATATAATAATCTGAGAGATGTTTTTGATTGGGATGAAGATATCTTCAAACTTATAAATCAAAACGCAATTCACGCTGCTTTTTGTGGCGAGGAACAAAAATTAATTTTACTTGAGAGGATAAATTCTGCATGGACCAAAACCTAATTATAGTTGACCATCCATTAGTCCAACATAAACTTACCCTAATGCGAGAAAAAGAAACACCAACTGCATTATTTCGACAATTATTACGCGAAATAAGCCAGTTTCTTGCCTATGAAGTAACTCGTGAACTCCCCACGCGCTTAAAAAAAATCAATACACCTCTAGTTCCAATGGACGCACCCGTCATGGCGGGTAAAAAGCTAGCTTTGGTATCCATTCTAAGAGCTGGAAATGGCTTACTTGATGGCGTGTTGGAATTGATTCCGTCTGCTCGTGTTGGCTTTGTCGGTCTTTATAGGGATGAGGAAACATTGCAGCCGGTGGAGTACTATTTTAAGGTCCCTGACAGTCTTGAGGATCGAGTAGTTATTGCGGTAGACCCGATGCTTGCAACGGGAAACTCATCTGCAGCAGCTATTCAACGCCTCAAAGAAGCTGGAGCTAGGGATATAAGATTTTTGTGCTTGCTGGCAGCGCCAGAAGGGGTGGAGAGAATGCAAGCGGCTCATCCAGACGTTCCGATTGTAACAGCTGCGCTAGACGAGAAGTTAAATGAGCATGGTTATATCGTGCCAGGATTAGGTGATGCTGGTGATCGAATGTTTGGAACAAAATAAAATTTTTTTCTGAGGCAAGAGTATATAGTATTAGCCGCCGCAGATAGTTTGCAGGGCAAGCCATGCACTATCATCCAAACTCGGCTTTCTAACTTTTTGTGATATTTTTTCACTATTGATCATAAATTGTGTGCTTTGGCCTGTCACATCAATTGCGTAAGAGTAAGGTAAAGCCGAAATTGCTCTTTTGTTGAATTCGTTCATAAGAATTTCTAGGTCTATATCTACTTGCTTTTTGATTATCCAGTCTTTTGAAAATCCCCTCAGGGTGCTGGCATCTGGACTTTTACCTAATAGAAACTGAATTATTTCAATGTTATTCATTTGTTTCATTAGTTCGTCCAACGCATTACTTTTTGCTTCTCTTTGTATCTGTGCTAAAATATGGCCCGCTACCACATCAGGGTCATCAAAGTCTTCAACAAGTGCTTTTGAGACAACTATAATTTTTCCTGGCAGATGTATCGCTTCAATTGTTTCACTTGGAACTATATAAAAACTGTATTCTTCTAAGCCCAAGTTTGAACTAAATTTGTCCAATGCAATTATTCCAAGTTCTCTCGAGCATGGTGCGCCAACGAATGATATGAATTCGTTAAAAACAGCTTTACCCATCTCCTGCTCTCTGACTTCTGGAATTATTTTTTGGGTATAATCACGAAGTGCGGCTGGAAGCCAAAAAATACTTAATCCCAAAATTACAATTAAAATTGAAGCTAAGCTAAAGATACGCAACCGACCAGGCTTTGGTCGCCTGCGATCTACGGCTTTCATTAATTTCTCAATAGCTTTCGCCATTTCATTTTCGTTACTACCTAACTCAAGAATTTCCCCAGGGTCCCCAACCGGATGATATAACTTACTTCCATCCTTAGATTGGGTGACTGCCAGTGCAGCAAGCGACCAGTGAGCAAGAGGCTTTTCATTTATGTCAGTTATAACTAACGATGACTCACCAATTGATATTATTACATCAAGCCTCTGAGCTTCAGCACTCTTGCGCCAAATACCCGTTGCTTCCAATCTTTGATACTGGGTTAAGGCAGTCATATTTGTCTACTTATTAGATTTGGGTTAACGCAATCATTTAGGCCAGTCGCTATGATAATTCCTTTGCGACTTTTCGGAGTTCGAATTTTTGTATCTTGCCGGTAGATGTTTTTGGTAATTCACAGAATATGATTTTTTTGGGGCACTTAAACCCTGCTATTTTTGAACGTGAAAAATCAATTAACTCATCCTCGCTTGTGACAGTTTTCGGTAGAAGCTCTACAAAAGCGCATGGTACTTCCCCCCACTTCTCATCAGGCATAGCAACAACTGCACAAAGAGATACGCTTTCATGAGCCATCAGGACACCTTCAACCTCCACTGAACTAATATTTTCGCCACCAGAAATAATAATATCTTTTGCTCGGTCAGCTATTTGTATATAGCTATCCGAGTGCTGGATTGCTATGTCTCCAGAGTGGAAATAGCCACCTTTAAAAGCTGAATTTGTCGCCTCTTTATTTTTGTAGTATCCTTTCATAACTGAATTACCACGGATCATTATTTCACCCTGGGTAGCACTATCCATTGGAATTTGTTCCATTTTATCGTCCATAACGGTGATATCTTCCATCATAGGCATAGCGACGCCTTGCCGCGCTTTGATAGTTGCTCGTTCCTCATCTGTAACACTGGCCCAATCGTTATCTTGCCATAAACATTCGGTAACATGTCCGTAGGTTTCAGTTAAGCCATAGACCTGGGTGACATTGAAACCTAATTTTTCCATTTTGTCCAAAGTAGCAGGTGCGGGTGGGGCGCCAGCTGTGAAAACTTCTACTTTATGTTCAAAAGGCTTTCTTTCCTGTTGATCAGCATTCACAATCAAGTTGAGTACGATTGGTGCCCCACCAAAAAATGCAACTTTTTCTTCTGAAATAGCATTGTAAATCGCTGTTGCAGAGATTTCTCTACAACAAACTAACTTACCCCCAACCATAGGCATAAGCCATGTGTGGTTCCACCCGTTACAATGAAAAAGTGGAACTATAGTTAAAAAGACAGGGAATATTTGCATTCGCCACGAGACCACCGTTCCCATAGTCATCAAATAGGCGCCACGATGATGATAGACCACTCCTTTTGGTCGCCCAGTAGTCCCTGAGGTGTAATTTAATGCAAGGCTTTCCCATTCATCCTGGGGCATCAGCCATTTAAAATTTTTGTCGCCTGACGATAAAAATTGTTCATAGGATCTATATTTTCCGCTACTCTCAAATCCTGCGCTGGAATCTGGAACCTCTATAATCAAAGGAGCCTTTTCTCCCATTTGGGCACATGCACTTTCTGCAAGTGGTAAAAATTGCGAGTCTACTAGAACAACTTTGGCTTCTCCGTGATCAAAAATATAGGAAACTGTATCCACGTCCAAGCGAGTATTTATCGTATTCAAAACAGCGCCACATGCGGGTACCCCGAAATGGGCCTCAGCTTGTGCAGGAACATTTGGTAAAATAGTCGCCACAACGCTTCCAGGTTTTATACCAACTGAAACTAGTGCAGAAGCAAGTTGACTACAGCGAGCATGATATTCCGCATAATTTACCCGATGCTTATTGTATACGACTGCAGTGCGCGTTGGGAATACTTTTACTGCTCGTTGCAAGTGTGATAAAGGAGTTAAAGGAACAAAGTTTGCCGGAGTTTTGTCTAATCCTGTTTCATCGTCCATCCAGCCCATGTCAGTTTAGCCTCGCATTGTTTGTTAACAAGTTCGTATCTTAATAAAGCTAAATTTAATAACTTTTGCAACTCAACTAAGCTTGGAAGGAAAAATTTCTTTTTCAGAGCATACTTCTTCGATCATTTATAAAGATTTGCTTAACTTTCTGGAGAAAATCTATCGTAAAAGGCCTCATTATTTTTTCCCAGCTCAGCTAGAATAGGGGGACACTTAAACCTTGGACCGTAAGTTTCACATAATACCTTACATCGTTCCGTGGCGTATGGAGTCCCCAGGATATCTAACCAACTTAATGGGCCACCGGACCATGGAGCAAATCCCCACCCTAAAATGGCACCCACATCACCTTCTCTAATATCCATTAGCACGCCTTCTTCCAATGCCCGAACGGCTTCAAGAGCCTGAATGAACATAAGTCTGTGTTGTACATCTATGAAAGCAATTTTCTTTGTTGATAATGGGAATTTTTTCTCTAAACCATTCCAAAAACCTTCTCTTTTGCCTTTTTCATTATAATTATAAAATCCTTCGCCAGCCTTCCTTCCTAGACGACCTTTGCTTTCCATCCAAAACAAAATTTCGTCAATTTGCTCATTTGGATAAGATGCACCCATAGCCGCTTTTGTAGCACGCGCGATTTTTGCTCCCAGTTCTATGGAAGTTTCATCGACAAGTTGTATTGGTCCAAGAGGAAATCCTAACTGCTTAGCGGCACTTTCAATAATACTTGGGGGTATCCCCTCTGTTATCATTCTTAGTCCTTCATTTAGGTAAGGTATTATACAGCGATTAGCGTAGAAGAACCTTGCGTCGTTAACTACGATGGGAGTCTTTTTGATTTGTCGAACGAAGTCTAAGGCTTTTGCAACCGCTCTTGCTTCAGTTTTTTTCCCTTTGATGATTTCAACGAGCAACATTTTTTCAACCGGACTAAAAAAATGTATTCCAATATAGTTTTCAGGATATTTGCTTGCATTAGCTAATTCACTAATTGGAAGAGTTGACGTATTAGATGCAAATATACAGTCTTTTGGGATTACTTCTATAACTGCCTTTGTGACGTCAGATTTAACTTTTGCATCTTCAAAAACTGCTTCGATAACTAAATCTGCCTCTGAAAGGTTTGTATAATCATTCGTGGCTAAAATGCGGGTTAGAGTTTCTTCTTTTATTTTATCAGATATTTTTCCACGGTTTATACCGTCAGTCAGATATTTTTTAGAATAGCTCTTACCTTTATCTGCAGCTGTTTGATCTCTATCAACCAGTATCACATTAATACCGGCTTGTGCTGCTACGAGTGCTATGCCTGCACCCATCATGCCAGCGCCTAAAATTCCAACTGTCTTAACACGCTGGTCGGGTACCTCTTTTGGACGAACGGCGCCCTTTTCTAGAGCCCCTTTGCTAATGAATAGACTTCTAATCATGGCTGATGACGATGGGTTCATAACAATATTTGTAAACCAGCGAGCCTCAATCCGCAGTGCCGTATCAAAAGGTACTAACGAACCTTCATATATAGCACTCATCATTGCTTTCGCTGCGGGGTAAGCACCCATGGTTTTACCATTCACCATAGCAGAAGCACCTACAAAAGTCATAAATCCAGACGGAGAATATGGTGCGCCGCCTGGTAATTTATACCCTTTCTGATCCCAAGGTTTCACTATATCGAAATCTCTCGCCACCAATATCCAAGCTTTAGCATCTGCCATTGGGTTATCGCTGACTTCATCGATAAGCCCTGATGATTTTGC
>PAHS01000024.1 GCA_002711145.1 Marinovum sp.
ACTTACTTATCTTTAGTGTGAGAGGCAAAATTAATTATGTCAATCACTAGCCCAAAGACACGGCTCATACACCAAGGCGTTTATTTGAAACGGATTATTTGCTACAAGAGCAGCAACGAAATTTCAGGGAATTCAGTAATGGCTAAGTACATGTGGTGCGCTAATCATTCATTTAATTCAATGGAAGATCTCAATAAACATTTGGAGCGCGATGAGAAAGTAATGATAGATATCTTACCTCAACTTAAGAAAGCTGGTCTAACTGATACCAAACGTGGCATTCGGGTGGATGAAAAAGGAAAATTCTCTCATCAAGGTGTTTTGATATTTAATGACAAGGCAGCATACGAGGCGTGCATGAAAATAATTCAAGATGCTGATTGGGATGATGAAATTCTAAAGAAAAACAGATACGAAACCTTCGTTTTAGATCATGAGTTATAAGTCAAAGTTTATTAATGATTATTAAAATCGCTCACATCAAACTCCGTTAATGTTTCTAGTAATTGTCGGATATGGAAGAAGCTGGTGATGAAGGCGTTATCCGAAAAGTTCAAGGTGACTTAGGTGGGCTTACAACTGATCAAGAGATAAGAACGAAACTTAGCGAGTGTTACAGTAAAGCATTGGACGAGTTAGCAGCTTAAGTGTTCATTAGGCTGTGATTGGTGTTAGATGCCGTTAGGCTCATGAAAACTTATATTAGGTACGGTCTACTTTAACCTTAACAGCTTGGTAAGCTGTTTCAGGCATGTTGTAAAAGTTGGAAACATACCGAGCTATAGTTGAACGGTTTGCCCAAGCTGCCTTACCAGCAGTATATGCACCCCAGCCCATTAGGCCTAAAATACTAAAACCTGTAATTGCGCACATTATATTTCTCCTGTGGTCTGTGCGTAGATTATATTCCATTAATGACTTGTAAAGTCCAGTTATACATCTTTGTTATTATCTTTATTTACAGCAATAGTGGTCAAAAATCAAGAAAATGAGATGTTATAACATCTCAAAAAGGTATTGTAATCAATAAGTTACCTAACGAAACTTCAAAAGTTTAATGACAAATTGGTTAGAGAATGTAAGAAATTTGCTAGTCAACTAAATCATTAGTTTAACAATTAAGGAGACAATTGATGGGAACTCTAGAATGTAAAGACTTTTCAACGCAAGCTGACGAAGTGATGACGCCTAACAATGCAAAAGTTGAAATGGTGAATGTTGGTGGTCAGAGAGTGATGAAAATTTCTGCAAAACCTGGTTGGAAATGGTCAACAGACATTAAACCAGTGGTCGGTACAGAAAGCTGCCAAGCAAAGCATGTTGGTGTTATTGTTGAAGGGTCAATTACTTGCAGACATGATGACGGATCAGAGATGACGTACAGTGCGGGAAGTGCTTATTCAATTGAACCAGGCCATGATGCTTGGGTAAATGGAGATACCTCCGCAGTGGCATACGAATTTCATGGTTTATGGGGCGAAAAAGGGTAAAGCTACCCATTTCAATACTATAGACAAATCTTTAAGACGCCTGCTGACAGCCATTGGTGGTATGGCTGCTTCCCGGGGTTTTGTGAAACTGGTGGGGGTAGGCCACTATCTTTCCCTGTTGGCTACAATAAAAAAAACAGTCCTAGCGAACTCCTGTCGCTATCGAACCTGACCCCCAAAGCTTTTCTAAATGTAAAATTGACGTTGGGCACTGCGACCAATTAGCCTTATACTTGCAGGCTTAGTTAGGGCAAGCGGACGATGCAGTGGATACGTTTTACCCATGTACTGCAGTTATTTTCGATCTAAACCACAGTAATTTCACACCATCACCAACCTAAAGCATCCAAGCCTGAGGTCCAGTTTATGTACTAGCTATGTGGAGTAAGATTGTTATTTCCAAAGGGTATGTATCCGCAGGAGGAAAAAGATGACACCTAAAGAAGTTGTAAAAAAAAGTTATGAAGCATTTGCAGCAGGGGATATGCCTACTTTAGCATCACTTTGTGCTGAAGATATGGCCGTAAAGATGGGTGGTGAAATGCCAATATCTGGTGAATATAATGGCTTTGAAGCTTGGGCAAATGGACAACTTGCTAAAATGCAAGTGCTTTGGCCTAACTTGAAGCTTGAAATTGTAAATATGTTTGAAGACGATGGAAATGTATTTACCATCCTAAAAATGACTGCTGACGGTCTTGAAGCTTTGAGTTGCCATCATGCAGTTATAAAAAATGGAAAGTATGCAGAGTTTTACATTTTTGATGACACTCAAAAAATGGCTAGCGCAATGAATACGTAAAATGTAGCCAACACAGGAGATTTAAATGAAATTACAAAGCATTATGATGATGTTCACGAGAGTGGTTGGAATTATTTATGGTCTATGGTTCTTTTTAGCCCCTACCTCGTACTTTTCTTTAATGCTCGATCCACGTAAGTACATAATCTGTAACTAAATCTAATTACTTATCTAACTTTTTACACTTACCCATCATCAGAACCATCTCTTTTGGGTCCAAACTTGCCATGTAAAAATCTAAGTCTTCCATTATAAAAACGCGATAAATGTCTACTGCTCTAAGGAACCCATTCTCTTTGCTTTTGATTTGCAAAACTTTATTCCTAAGGAAGCTACTGCTATCCTGAATATCCCCAAACTGTATGGATTGCGAATTCATGGCTATATCTTCCACCACTCTAAAAACAGAGATATTGTCGCCCTTTTCTATACCGTCTAGGTCTACAAACCTTTTACTCATACATGAAAAAATATCGCCTATCTCAAACTTAAGTTGATCTGCACTGGCTTGGTTAGCAAAGAGAACAACGGATAGTATGGCTAATAGTTTTTTCATTTAGTGAACGTATTAACCTCCCCCAAACTCGAACCTAGCATCCAGTTCGCAAGTGAAAGTATTGTTCTTTGGAGCGAATTTATTACGCAGTGGCAACACCTCTTTTCTTGCCCACTCTTCAACAAGTTTAAAATCTTCAACAGATTTCGCTGTCACATATGCGGTATGTTTGCACGGGTCAGCAACATCTGTAGCAATTTCAACAGTAAGTTTATCCTTGAGCTTGATATCAAATTCGGACCACTTCTGTTTAAGTATCATTACAAACATTTGACATTCTTGAGCATCTTTAAATGTATTCATTATTGTACGTCTGATCTCTGGCATCGAGTAGGTCCTTCTACATCCATTCTGTAAGGCAAAGTAATATACTAAACTTGCCTAGTCTTTCATCACCAAACATTCTCCACATCTTTAATGCTATCTTCATTTACNGCACTTCCNGTCTGCGCCAAAGNACTTTTACCAACATAGACTAGACGCATCTGGTTATTTCCTTGAAAGCCACACTTCGTACATCTGGCTCTACGCAGTACTTCATCTGAAGTAATGTCTTCANCATACTCTTTTAGTAAAGCAGTGACTGGAACCATCGCGTTGTGGCGACAGCTATCGTTCTTACATTCAATGTAGAAGTGGTGAGACTTATTACGTTTTAACTGGATCATGGGCATAGGGTATTAAGATTCGTTAGTTTAGAACAGAACCTAGTTTACATTTTGTTGATCAGATACACGACAAATGTGACTAAAACAAAAGCAACAAAAGCGAAAATGAGGGCCAATGTTAATCTGATGCGTTGTTTTTTTAACAGCATGTTATGCATCATTTCGTCAGCTGTCGGCCATCTTTCCCCACACTTTGGGCAAGTTGGATCATCATGCGGGCAATCGTTGCCACATGCAGGGCATTGAACTTGTAAAGACATCAGGCATCCATATCACCATTTGCCACTCCAAAAAAGGGGGGGGTGTGGNGATCAGCTTGCAAGTGACGGATATATATACTNGTAGGCTTGCACACTTGGTCATTTCTAACGGATATTTAATAGCAGTATCGTATTCAGAGACGCTAGGTTTAAAGCTCACCGCGAGCATTACACTNTTGCCAGNGCAAGTATAAGTTGGCTCCAAGCTTGGCTATTGGTGCTGGTGGCAAGCGCACTGGGGCGTCGGCGGCTAAGGCTCGGGACAAGGCTTTGGATGTCNGCACCGTGCATGTATGGCTGCATTGCTACCGTAGACCACTTCATANGCTACCTAGGAAATCTAANTGCGCTGTTTGTAATAAGTGTCCTTGTGCACAATCAGGCCGTCCTGAAAGGTCAGGATATCCACGCTCAGATAGTCCTCGGTGGTACCGTCCTTGTGACGGGCCGTGCGGCGGTATTCGCAGTAGGCTTTGGTGTCGGTCAGTGTGCAATCAAGCGTTTCCCAATGCACGTTTTCGACCTTGTCAAACAGCCCAGAAAAAACGCCACGGATCACCTCAGCCCCCTCAAATCTGGCCCCATGCGTGTCGGGGCCGACAGCATGATCAAAGGTCGCGTTAGGCGCAAAATATTGCATCACCGCCTCAATATTATTGGCGTTAAATGCATCACCCACGGCATCTACCAGTTCGCGAGTCAGTTTTGTCATATCTCTATCCTTTCAGGCCAAGTATGGCGCAGGTTTTAGCAAAAAACGGGCTGTCNGGGTCGACCAGCACATTCAGTTCATCAAAGTGGTCGACACCGGGAACCACATACATNTCCACGGGCCGCATATCAGTGGAAAATTTATCGACGTACATCTGTGCCTGGCGGTGGAACTCATCTGTCTCAGCGCCACCCACAACAACGAGTTGCGGCGCGTTTGTCAAAGGTGGATGGTTGGTCATGGGGCTTTCACGGTCTGCTTCACTTGCGTTCATCTTTAAATTGGCATTTAGCGCGAGGGTCAAACGGACGGGCTCCAGATAGCTGAGCGGCGANACNGGGATGCCTGCCTTTATNATNTCGCGGGGCATAGCTGCATGGTACGCGGACCAATCGGTCGCCATCATCATCTGGGTCAGGTGTCCGCCTGCGGAATGGCCCATGACATTCAGCCGGTTACAGTTGATGCCCAACGCCTCGCTTTCTGTCCAGATATAGGCCATCGCCTCCCGCAACTCTTCGCTGATCTGCGTCATGCTGACAGCGGGGCATAGATCGTACCCAACGACCACNACGTTTACACNGTTCTGCACAAAAGGAGTNGCAAGAAAGCTGTAGATCGACTTATCGCCACGTTGCCAATAACCGCCATGGATCCAGACCAGCGTNGGTGCNGCAGCGTCACCACAGCGGAACACGTCGAGTTTTTGTTTTTCCCCAGNNGCATACCGGACGTCCAGCACACAATCAAGCNTCTCGCGCGCAGTTTGACTGTCCGCCATCCAGCCCGGGATGACTGTTTCTTCATAGTCTGGGCGNCCCGCCCGAAGGTTGTATTGCGCGTCGAACCAATTGGGGTCATGCCCTTCATGGTAGGTCAAAGGAGCCGTCATTTGGTGACCTCCAGCTGAGGGGCAGCCGAAAAGCTGCCAAGGGCGCAGTTATAGTCTTTTAGTTCGATCATATCACGCCCTCTGACANGCAGGCTTTTTCAAGCGCCGCCCATTCGTCAGGNTTCGTGCCAAAGTGGCGCATAACATGATCGCGGTATGGCGCGCGTTCCGCAAGACGTTGATACCAAGCCTCAACATTTGGCAAGGCGGGGCGNTCTACGTCGACGTTGAAGTAGCGATATNCCACGCAACCGAGCGGNATATCCCCCATGGTGAAGCGATCGCCGCAGACGTAAGGGCGATCTGCCAAATGGGCATCGAGAATNATCAACGCTTCATTCGCCTCGTCGCGCAGGACAGCTATTTTGGCTAGGTCGCGGTCGGCAGGCTGAGTGCGNACTGTGGCAAAGAACAAGTAGATCACTGGCGCGAAGGCCTTGCTAGCGGACCACTCCATCCATTGATCCGCAATGGCGCGTGTCTGGGGGTCGGCTGGGCTAAGGTTATCGGCACCATAATGGTCACATAAGTACCGCACGATGGCGAGGCTTTCCCAAAGTGCAAAGTTGCCGTCGCGGATGGCTGGGATCATACGATTGGGATTGATCTGTGCGTATTGCCGTGTGTCCAGTTTGCCAAAACTGCCACCGGCCAACTGCAAGGTATATTTCAAACCCAGTTCGTTGGCGGTCCAGATGACTGGAATCACGTTTGAAGAATATGGGCGACCCCAAATCTCAAGCATCTGCCAGCTCCCGTTTCTGCACGCTCGATTGCGTGCTAAAGCGAGGAACTACATGCTCGAACAACCGGTGCCAGCTGGCCAGAATTTTCTCATAAGGCACCCCAGTATATTGCTGCATCAGCATCAGATGATCGAGGCCAGTGGTCTCCTGCCGCTCGGCAATACGATCGGCCACAAATTCGGCGTCCCCGACCATGATTATCCCCCGTTTGTTTAGGAAGTCGAACCAGTCAGCATTCTCATCCTCGGCGCTCATCTCCTCGCCAATGTCGAGGTAGCCGTGCTTTGTCCACTCTCCGGCGGGCCGGGATCCGCCAAGGAATTCATAATACGCATTGATTGAGGGGCGGATGGTGTTAACCGCTTCTTCCATGCTTTCACCCACGTAGAAGGCCGTGCAAACGCCCACGCCTTCACCCAAGGCCACGTCCGTGCGCCCCGTCGCCTTGGCCAGCGCTTCGCGGTAGGGCTCCCAACAGGCACGTGTGCGTTTGACACCAGCAGCCATAGAAATCACGCCCCATTCCTTCTCCCCTGCCAGCTTGAACGTCGGCGGNGCGTTGGACATGAGCCAGACAGGTGGGTGTCTATCCTGATAGGGACGTGGGTGGACATACATGGCTTTGTATTCACCGTCCGGTCCGTGGTAGCGCGGATCAAGCGGCTCAAAAAAACGGTTAGTTTCCTTCCAGCCNGGTACTGGGAATTGGTAGAACTCGCCTTTATGGGTGAAGGCGTCATTGGTCCACGCCTTCAGGATCACCTCAAGGCTTTCCTGATAAAGCCGCATCACAACGCTGTTATCGCGCCGGTCCGCATCTAGGCTGAACTGAATGGTGGAGCGTTCGTTGATGCCCTTAGCTACGCCAAAATCAACGCGCCCCAATGTCATATTGTCCAGCATCGCCACATCTTCGGCCACGCGCAGGGGGTGCCAGTCGGGCAGAATAATCGGCGCCGTGCCAACCCGCAGCTTTTTGCAGTGCGCGGCCACATGGGTACACATCTGCACTGGGTTGGGAGGCGCGTTCATGTATCCGTTGTGCGCGAAGTGATGCTCTGTAAACCACGCTGTTGTGAAACCTGCGCTCTCAGCCAGGCTGCATTGCTCAAGGATCATCTCAAGCGTGCGAGGCCAGGGAATAGTTTCACCTGGACTAAAATTTGCGATCAGATCAAAGCGCATGGAACCACCTCCCAATGGACTGAACCAGGCATAGTTGAATTTTGCTTCCAACTTCAATTTGGTTGAATTTCAAAACAAAAGTCAATGTTTTCTGGAATTGCAAAAATTTCTGCAATAGTTAACAACTCACGGTTAGATAGAAAAGAGGGTTGATTGTGAAGCATACTGGTAGCTGCCTTTGTGGGCAATATAGCTTTGAAAATGAACTAGATCCCATGCTTTTTATACAGTGTAACTGTACAAAATGCCGCAAGTTATCGGGTAGCTACCAAATCGGTTGTCTTTACTCCGTAGAAGAAATTCAAGAGGAAGGGGATACAAGCTCTTACGCATTTGAAGGTGGAAGCGGTTTTATTAATACAGTGCACTTCTGCATTCACTGTCATCCTCGTTGCAAAACCCACCCAGCAGCTGAAATTATGGAAGGAATGGTTGGGATCCCATTAGGTATTTTTGATACAGCCAAAAATCTGTCGCCTAAAGCAGAGATATGGACATCTGAAAAGTTACCNTTCCTNAAAACAGACGACTGCGTGTCAGAAAGTTTTGAAGATAGTGGCATTGCGGAACGTTTAACTGCACTACCAGAAAATTTGGACAATTGATAATTAACGTGGAGACCTGTAACCTGTTCCTATGTACCAACAAATGAAGACGCTATTAGCCATCGTATCGTTTGTTTTGTTACCTAATATTGGTTTGGGCAGTACTGTAGAAATACATTCTGTATATCAAATAGATGAGCCAAGAGGTTACTGTATTGATATAAGAGGCCACAAATCCAAAGCAAAAGTTAATAGAGGACTTCAGGCACATACGTGTTACTCTTATCAAGGTGGCATTGCTGTTGATCAGGGTTTTGACCCTGTTAAATTAATGCGGAACGAGTTCTTCTTTCCAGCTTTCAATGTTTGCATGGAAGCGGCATCATTTNTCGTATCATCAGAAATAGGACTTAGCGACTGCTCGAACAAAAATCTTCAAAGGTTTGAATGGGATCAAAAAGACAGAATTCGNCTCATTGGCAGGANAGATTTGTGTCTTACTATTGCGCAGGGGCAATCCAGAAATGGCGGTGGTGGATCACCAGTTCATAAAATAAAGAACCTGTCACTGGAGATTTGTAGTGATGACCTTGAGCACTATCAAATCTGGGGCATCAGGAAAGCTGAATAANTACAAGAAATATAAAGACTACACGGCTATGCTGTAGAAAAAGGGCTTCGCTATTATGGATTTCCTTAGCCTCTAACTCTNAGGTTATTTCTTTTATAAACTCAGAGGACATAGGAATTGGAATACTCTCCGAGTAGGGCCTAGAGTTATTTTAGGCTTTCTAATATTTATAAATTACTCAAGTTGCCCAAAGTAATATTTANCTATATCATATCCTATAAGGATTACTGAAAAACTTCCNTATACAGTANATCTAAAAAGGATCTATCTCCATCCAGACAGTTGTCATTTTATCTGTTTTATTTGCTGCATTTTTGCATGCCTGTTGGAATCTCATACTCAGAAGTTCAGATGATAAGTTACTCGGTATGAGTGCAATTGCGCTTGGGCATGTGCCATTCGGTATTTTGGGCTTAATCTTGTTTGGAGTTCCAAATCTGGAAAGCTTAAATTATATCATAGCTAGTGCATTCTTGCATGTATTTTACATGTTTTTTCTTCTGAACGCCTATAAGCACGCTGAATTATCACAAGTGTATCCTATTGCACGAGGGCTGTCGCCACTGATCATTGTTTTGTTGGGCACAATGTTTCTAGGTGAGTACCTATCGAAATACGAACTTTCAGGGATAGTATGTATTTCCATAGCCCTAATTTTATATGGTATAAAAATTGGTTTAAAGGCTCGAGCTGACCTGAAAGGCTTTTATTTTGCTGCATGGACAGGATGTTTCATCGCATCCTATTCAGTAGTTGATGGTTACGGAGTTAGGGTTGCTCAAAATGCCATTGGGTATACTAGTGCTGTTGATATTATAAGTGCAGCATTACTGTGTTTATTTTTATTCATCTTTAAAAGAAAAGCTTTCTCAGGTATCCGCCAGCAGGGCCAAAAGACTTTTTGGATTGGTGGCTCATTAGGGTTTTTAGCATACGCAATTGTTTTATGGGCATGCCTTCACGCACCAATATCGATCGTATATACTTTGCGGGAAACTTCTGTTCTTTTTGCTGTTCTGCTAGCGACCGTTTTCCTTAAAGAGAAACTCACAGTGAGTAAAATACTGCTCATTGGCGTGCTTTGCATTGGCGTTGGATTAATCAAATTTAGCCTATAAAATTTGCATTTAATTGATCCTGCTTAAGAATATTTATAGACAAAATCAGTTTGTAAATACCAACATATTCTCTCGATAAAAGCTCAAGATAATGCAAAGCAGACAGTCCCTGTGGCTAATTCGGTGGCTTCGAAATCAGGTAAGATAGCGTGAGTAACGAATTCTCCGAGGACAATGGAGAGTTTCTTCTATGTCTTAGCTTATTTAGCTAACTGTCACCCTACGCAATGAAGTCTTTGTTAGGTCCGTAAATTTTTTATAATTGGTGGGCTCTTTCATGGCCAGAACGTTTCTCAGGCAGCTGTGCCATTACAGTTCCAACTGTCAAAATAGCTGCGCCCAAGGCCTGCATCCAATTCCACTCTGATCCCAATATAAATATTATAATCATTACGTAAAAGGGAGTTGCATTTAGATGAAAGGATGCGACTCCAATCCCAACCTCCCCAACTGCTTTAATCCAAAAAACTTGTGAAAGGCCTAATGCAAGGCAAGCATAAATTAACAAAAGACCTATGTTTGAGATGTCTAATGATCCGACAGCTGACCATGAGTGTTCAAAAAACATTGCAGCACAGCACGGAACCACCATGAACCCAAACATGCCAGACGTGGTAATTGCAGTACGCGATAAAGGAGATAATGTTGGAAATGATTTTACAGTTTCCCTCGACCCCCAAGCAAAAATCCCAGAGGCTAAGAGACCCAACGCAAAGCCGATTCCAATTGAGGACTTTCCAGGAATTATACCAGCGGCTAATCCACCCCCAAACAAAACCAGGCCGACAGCTAATAAAAAGCGGCCGCTGAGCCGCCTTCCATCAAAAGCAACCTCTAAAGCGACGGCGAATATTGGCATTGCAGTGGCAGCGAGAGCTGCCGTAGTTGCATCTGTCATTGCCTGCGCGATCAAAAGAAGTAGTGAACCGAAGCCAAAGCCTATTCCGCCAATCAAAAAACCTTTAGCCCAAGGAAGTTTTCGAAGAACAACACTCCGTTCTAACATATAAATTAAAAAGATCATTACTATTAAAGCTAGAAAATTACGCAAAGAAATGAGCGTCATTATTCCCCATGTCTGCAAAAGTTGGTCCGCCGCTGGAAAGCCTAATGCGAATAGAAAAATGGCGGTCGCGCCAAATATATTACCTCGGATATTCAACAGAACTTACTCCTAGCGTCCTAANAGACGTACAATTTACAATGNCCAAATAGAGTTTGGGCATTCATATAAGACCAATTTAGTGCAGTCTCATATTATTCCGACATTGATGTCGCAAACCGCAGGATACAGGAACACGTGCCTTGCGCCTAGGGGCTTAGAACTTGGGTTTTTAATCTTGGATCAAATGACGAAAAGCTTTTGACACATTACTGGTTAAATGAGAAGTCTGGATAAATAACAAAGGATGGCTGAGATGTTTGAAGAAAAAGAATTTACTTCGGAAGCNTCAACGTTACGGGGTCGCTGGTANACCGCTCAAAATAAATCCAAAGCNCCATGCATAATAATGTGCCATGGTACCTCTGCCACAATAACAATGTGTTTATCTGACTACGCATCCGAATTTCAAAAGAGGGGCTTCAATGTTTTTTTGTTTGATCACGCTGGTTTTGGAAGGAGCGGTGGCAAGGAGCGTCAAACAATTAATCCTTGGTTACAAGCAAAGGGAATTGCAGATGCTGTTTCGTTTGTGAAAACAAGAGATGGTGATCACAACGGAAAAATTATCCTTTGGGGNGATAGTTTTTCTGGTATGCTTGTGCTTACAGTTGGGGCTTTGGTTGAGGGTTTAGGCGGGATAGTTTCGTTCACAGCTGCTTGCGGATTGAAGGTTTTTAACTTTGAAAAGCCTGAGCAAGANTTCCAGACNTTTAAGGCGATATTTGACGAAGGCCATTTTGACCAGCTGGAAGATTTTTCGAGAGAGGGTCCAATGGCTGTTGTGTCNCCTGATCAGGATTCTAACCCGTCTTTACTAACGCCAGTACAAGCTTTTAAATGGTTTATAGATCAGGGTGGTAAATTTAATAGCGGTTGGGAAAATCGGGTAACTAGGGTAATACCTCGAACAGCGGTTCCGTTTACTCCNTTGCTGACNGCTCCATTTATAACTGTTCCAGTTTTAATGATGATTGGTAGAGATGATGAAATGCCACTTATCAGCAAGGAAGTGCAGCTAGAGGTGTACAGCCGCATAGAGAGTAAAAAGGAATTTTATGAAATTGATGGGGGGCATTTCGGTGCCATATATCCTCAGTCTGAATTATTTCANGAGGCTATTGCAAAGCAAAGTTCTTTTATAAATTCTATCACTTAAGGCTGTTTCAAGTCCTGCCCGTTTTATCATGCTGACTTTTAGTAATNTTGTAATTCTATAATCTTTTGTTAAGTCTGATTAAGACTTATCTTTGNCAATAAACTCTGACTCAACGAATATTTGACAGCTANTGCGTCATCACAAAAACATTAAGTCAGAGTTANTGATCACATTAAAGACATTAAACGAGAACTTTTTAATGTGCCAATTTCATTCGCTGAATTAATGATGCCAGACAACGTCTCATTGGCAAGCATTTCATCTACGCTCTCCCCCCAGTGGGACATTGACTTGAAACGGTAGATAACGCCCATCATTTCGTGATCTTCTCCTAGAAGTGGAACCGCAGCTGCCACTGTTACATCCATTGGTTTCATTAACGTCTCTAGTTTAGGTGCCAATTCAAGAGCTTTTGGAAGTCCCGCACGTGGCATATGGTATGCGCGCACTACAATTACGGGCGCGGCTTCTTTGCCAGCATCACCGTAAGCATATCTCATAANTTGTGGCCCTATTACCTCTCCAGCAGGAGCATTCTCTATTTCNTTCATTAATTCCTTCTGTGAAGCGTCTTTTGAAAAAGCTTCAAAAGTCGCAGCTCCTTGGGCAACCGATGCGTAATGTGCTTGCAACTGTATATTACCGGCGCCTTGTCCACCCACCACTCGATAAATTCTGGTATGTGCTCCNTGCCTTGCCAATATGCCTGCNCCTTTCCTTACTCTAGAGGAGACAATCTCGGTATTGCCTGGATTAATTTTTACCTCTCTTATTGATGCTATCGCCATAATTCTTCCTTTCTCTCTCTCTGNNGGTGTGTTTAGATTTTAATTTNATTTTATCGCTGATTACATAACCTGAGACCAAATATAATTTNGAACAAAGACTTTCAGACCAGCCATATANCACAATTATAGAGTNTCACGGTCGGTTATAAGTTAGGCAAGTATAGATCCTGTACTAACATGCAAACCAACTTAGCAAACTAGTTATTNATATTGGTAGCTCAGGCAAGTGAGGAGGGGCATTGNAAGCTGGGNTGGAGTGCAAACCNCGTTAGGGAAATACAGGGTAAAGATCTATTACTTTGTTAAACAAGATGATGNCTAACTCAAGACTTTATCTACAGGGAAACAGTCTTCGTAATCCAAAATACACAGAGACAGCAACCTGATTTGACTTGTTGGTTTCAAGTCTCATAGCTTCCTTNGAAAACTTTACAGTAGTAGCTATAGCTTGAAATTTTTCGCTTTCACTGTTCATTACTACAGCACCGCCAATAGTCATATTTGCAGGGATGCACATATCTACTGGATTTCCAAATGCAGCGTTTACGGCATTACCCATTACTATCCCGTCTGCAAGACCTACTAGATAAAACTCTTGTTCTTCCTGAGTTAGTATCTTTTCGAATTGATCTATTGTCATTGCACACGCCTGAGCTGCAAATATAGACAGAGATATACTGGTTAGTATTTTCTTCATTAATCACCCTTCCACTTGTCCAGTCTAGCTAAAGCTTCCGTAGGGTCGCGAGTGATGCTGCTGACTTCAAATTATTTAAACCGATGTCTATAGCACTGTGATTAGTTACAGTGCCACTGTCAAATATTTTCATGATCTGGTGTAGCTTTTGCTACAGAAAAATAACTTGCAAAAACCGCCATGCGACCATTGCAAACATGGCTATCAAGACTGCGTAAACAAAATATTTCAATAAAGTCCTCATNNANGAGATGATNATCCTCTTGATGGGTTTCTCAAGATATTTAGATGCGGCAAATTATTNAACAAACTTNATTCTACAGGTAGTATTNCCAAGACTTGTAGCTTCTTCGGTCTTAGCTTCTTTAGATACCTTTAATAGGCAATCCTCAAGGTTTCTGGGTTTATTTACTAATTGCGTGTAAGCAAGTGCAGCAAGAAGAACAGCAATGGCTGCGGCTCTGGTTTGGTTGTTTTTTATCCATGTTAACAGGTTATTCATTACCTCCACGCGCTCCCTACACCTTTATAACTATTTTTATTTACCGAACTACTGCAAGTTATGCTAGAAAAATCGAGCAGCCAGGTACACAGTCTAGTGCGACTGTAATAAGTAGAGTTTTATTTTAATAGAGTGGGAACTTAATGATCCAAATGAACAGCCTGATGGAATACTTAAAGAGAATGGACCCTCAGAAAAGAACTGTGTTTTTAATGCTGTTTATAATTATTTTATTTCACTTTTTAGTAATCCCACTGTGGATGTGGAACCTAGGGTTATGAGCGTNTTGGTGGGTGATCAATGAACCGGTTCAGTTTTTGTTGCATCNCTCGTGATCCTGATAAAGNCCGATCCACTGCAGTGAGATGGTGCCAATGATCGCAAATCGTTTTTCCAAGAGATTTAAGTTTAAAAACTGGCCTAATTCAAAATTACCACAAGTAGCTGCTGGCGTTTATGTAATATGGTATGGTGAGCAACTGATTTATGCAGGAATGTCAGGGCGCGAGATAGAAAAAGCGATCAAGGATGGAAAGAANAAGTANGGAATAATCACTAGGTTGGCCAGTCATGCTAATGGTAGGCTATCAGGCGATCAGTTCTCTGTTTATGTTGCTAATAGGATTGTCATACCAGAACTAAAGCAGAGCCAACAAAAAAAATTCAAAGATGGTGAAATTACAATTGATCAGATGACGAAAAAATTCATTAGAACTAGCTTAGAATATCAATACTTGTTAGTTGACAAATCTCAGGATGCGTATGATTTGGAGATGCACTGCCGCAGAGGAGCAGTTTTTGGATCAAAGCCTTTGTTAAACCCTGCTGAGTAATAAAATGAAAAAACTATTAGCATTAATATCTACCATTCTGTTTGGTAACCAAGCAATTGCGGTATGAGGAAAATGTTTNAAAATGCAGAATACTGTTGACGCATCCTCAAAATATCAAGATAGCCTTCCAGTCTCATCTGACGAGATGCTGCAAAAACTTGATGATTGGGGAATTTTTTATACGAGATCTGACCATGTACCATTGAGAACAGTAGAAGAATCTAAAATGGTACAAGGGCAGTTTNTGAGCTCAGAAGAAGGTGGGGGTCATATTAAGAANCTATATCTTCGGGATAAGAAAAAATGCAACATTCTCTTAGTTACAGAACAAGACAGAAAANTAGATCTCAAGACACTCAATACGATACTAGGAACCAGTAGGTTGTCCTTTGGTTCTGCCGATAGGTTGATAGAAAACCTTGGTGTTAGGCCTGGCGCTGTAACCCCTCTTGCGATGATTACTGGCGCCCAAAGAGGTGTTAAGCTCTTCATTGATATTGAATTGAAAAAGTGCTCAACGATATATGTACACCCGTTGGTAAATGATCGTACTTTGGGTATCAGTGTAGAGGGTTTGGCGACCTTTTTCGATCAAGTAAAAGTAACACCAATTTGGGTAAAGTTGTGACTCATATCTTGTAAAATTATACTGTTATTATCACTTTAAATTATATTTCCTTGATGCTACATCCAGATTAAAATCTTACTATGAGAGTTATACAAAATGAGTAAAGAAAACACTCCGCAAAAAGCCGAAACGAAGCCAAAAAAAAATGATGTGACTAAGNCTGAGGCCGNTAAGACTGACACAGCAAATTCTGAAAACAAAACAGCAGACAACTCAGTTTCNAAAAAAGAAACAGCACCTAAGTCAGCTTCTCAGTCATCAATCAGTCATTTTTCAAGTGTTTCAACACCAGAATACCGCTCTGGCTGGGATAATATATTTGGTNAAAAGAGTAATGCGAAAGAGATAAACTNCAAACAGATTACTAAAAGTGATTTACCAAAAAGATTTAATTTGTTCGACTATGACGTGGACTTAGAGTTAAGGGCTGCACTNGATAAAACTCTAACCGATGTNGCAGAAAAGCGNGGCTTTGACTTAACAAGAAATAAAGAAACTACGAGATACGAATACAGCATCACGTGTGAGATAAAAAAAACATAATTCTTTATTTAAAAAAAAGACGNTGCCGTCTTTAGGTCAAAGCTGATGGTTGCAAGATCAAANCCATCTTCTGCGATGAGCTACCCGCTTTTGGTTTAATTACGCGTATCTCTTGGTGATCTTACAACTCCCTTTAAAAGGTGTATTTGTCGTGTNGCTTTGTNGCCCGTTTAGTAGCCGTCTTTGAACCTTGCTTCCCATTTTTTAGCTTTTTCTAAATCGTAATCTTCATACATTTCATTGCCATAAAGCAGCGAGAGGCCCTGTGCGGACCACAAAACCCCATTTTCGTACGAAAGTATGAAAAGCTGTCTAGCCTTGTCTAAATCTTGAGCAACATCATCACCAAGAAAATATGCAGTCGCTAAACCAAAGGTGGCCGCTGGATACCCAAGATTGTGGGACTGTTCCAAATCCAAAAGGGCTTTGTCGCTCTCGCCGCCCTTCAGATATCCCCTCGCTCTGTGTAGTAAAAAACGTGGCTTAGCTTCGTCATTTCGCGCAATTGCTCTTGAACAGGAGTATATGACTGCGCCGGGCTGAATATCATTAAAAGCTACCGGACTTGAAACGGAGCTGGGGTCGGCCTCTAAAGAAGCGAGGATGTCGCANTCTTCANNTGNATATGCNTATGTNCTGAAGAAGGTAAANAGTGCTAGTGTNAAATGAGTAATGCGCATGACCCAAAAATGTGCCTCTAAATCTGTATGGTTAGATTTGTTTTCTCAATACAGTTAATTNAANNCTAATTTTATTGCNTCTTCCAACATCTTCTTTTCTTTGCAAATAAACCAGCAAATTGTCTTTATTTTCTCNAGGTTCTTCTTTGCTTTTTCCATTTCTCCAAGCTGTAAGTAAAGTTCGCCTTGATATTCCAAAGCTTGGATGTGTTTTGGGTTTATCTCCAAAGCCTTCTTGTAATACTCTGCTGCCGCGTTTAAATCGCCACTTTTTCTGGCCGTGAAGCCCAATAAGTTATATTTATCAGCCTCTTTAGATGGGGTCAAAACTCTAATAAATTTTAACGATTCATGAGCCTCAGCAAACTTTTCCAATCTTATTAGTCCATATATGCTTTCAAACGGATCAAATTCTTTCTTCTTCCTATCTTTTTTTGAACTATAGCCGCCACCTCCAGTGGATGAGTAAGATGAATTTGAATAACTTGAAGCACTAGAAGTGTTTGAGGAGCTAGAGCTGCTTGAGGAACTAGAGGTACTTGAAGAACTAGAGCCTCCATCACCCGTCATAGCGGCAAAGAGCGGTTGTATGCTTAGGAAAAACGATAATGTGAATATATAAAGCGTTTTCATGGATGTACCCCAACAGTAAAATTTGGTTACGCCAGTGGAGCATCGTTGGATTAAATATAATTATGGATATGACAAGATATCTCAATCACAACTTTAATTTGGTTCTATTCAGGAGTTCTCAATGTTGCGGAGATCAAATCGATAGCAAAAGAACTCTGTCAGCTGTGTTTATCATATGATTTAACAGCATTTAGTAGTTTGGAGAAGCTATGCTGTTTAGTCCTTCCAGGGTGGATAAGACCTAGTTTCACCTGTCAAAGCTTCAGTATCAATGTGCGAGTGAATTCTATAACACGCGGTAACACAGAATTGGTCCAAGCCATTTAATTCTAAGGCATTATGAATATCTTGTTCGTCTTCGGCTTCCCAATGGCAAAAGAAGAAGTCATCATTTCCCATCCATGCTTCTACGCATTTACATTTATCAAAAGTCCATCGTTCTTCCCATTCAACATCTGTTTGTTTGTCTTCCTCATAGGGTGTTGTTAACATTTGTTTTTTTGCCTCATCGGACATGTATGTATGGATTGCTATATATGTTTTGCGAGCCAATTGATCCTCCATTCAATGAATTAAAACTTATAGAAAATTATGAGGTAAGCAAATAGAACAACGATTAGACTTGCTGATGGGTTCTTCATTAATCATCTGCAAACTTTTCGTTAATACTTGATAAGTAAATCATTCCCATGACAAGGCCTTGAGCAATAAAGAATATAGGTGAAACAATATAGAAAATAATCAGATAAAATAAATTCTTATCAATCTGCATTGGGTTGATTGTTTCAGTTGCAAAACCTAAAACAATGAATGCTGCAACTAGCGGTGCAAATAGTTTTTTGCCAATTACTTTAAAATTATAAAGCTGATAACAGGTGATTAAATAAAGTACTGAAAAGATACTAAAAAGTATCCCTCCTAAATCTGTTAAGTTGTTTCTGTCGCTACTTTCTGCACTGCTTATTTGAACAGTTCCACCCCAAATAATTATTAGGATGAGTAAAATCGATTTATACAAAATTATATTCTTGAAGTATTTTTCTTTCATCACAAGCAAACCTCTACTTCACCTCTAATCCATCATTGCCCTAACATATTTCAATTCAGTAATAACCCGCCANAACCATTGACGATTAAAACTATCCTTTTCTTTCTTTCTATCTTCTAAGAGTTGCTCAATGCGCATTTCAATATAATTCTTTGGGTCCTTTTTACGCTCTCTTCTCATGANCAGAAAACCCTTACTTCAAAATGCCTGTCACTGTTTATTTCACGCAGATTATCCCAAGCTGCAAATCATGCAAGATAAGATACCCAATATTACGGAATTGAGCTGATCCAAGCATGCTTTCTCTAAATTAGAAATCTTGCCAACAAAAAGATACCTTTTACGCTACGTTTTCATAGTTTTTTTNTAATTTATAAATCAAGTTTATGGGTGATATATACTGCGAGAGGAANTTACAAATGAGCATTATTGTAAAAAGCCAAATTAAAATCACCAAGGGATTCGACACCTGGAAGGCAATGGTAAAGTCACAAGAAGATAGAATAAACGAAATGGGAATAAAGTTCTTGTTTGCAGGAACAGAAAAAGATGATCCTAATCAATTGCATGCAATTATGCTTTTTCCAAGCATGGAAGCTTTACAAGCGTTTGGTGCAAATGCGGAATTAACTGAAATTCGTAGGAAAGCGGGTGCTGTAATTGAAAGTGGTATAATGACACCAATATCGGATGATTACTTTACCAATTACCCAGATGCGGTAATTGAGCATTAAATCTTAAGGATTATTTTTGGGAAGTAGTTAGAAATGTTAATACACAAGACACTTTATGTGAGTATGCAATAAACGTATTTGATATGAAGGATAAAATTAGCAAGATAGCTAATCGGCAGCTGAGAGATTTCAGAAACACAACTCCTGGCATGTGTTTCAGTGATAGGGATTTTACATTAGAAATTGGTGAGGCATATGCAGTTCAAGATGCTTTAGTTTCCTTGAGGGTGAAGGAGGGGGAGTCAGTAATTGGTTACAAAGTTGGCTGTACCGGTCCGGGAACAACAAAATTGTTTGGAATGCAGGGGCCAATTCGTGGNACACTGTTTAAGGCTGAAATGCATTTTGATGGAGCTGAAATAAAAGAAAACCAATTTTGCAATCTTGCTGTTGAGGCGGAAATGGCAATCGAAATGGGCCAAAATGGCCAAATTGCATCGGTTTTCCCGGTAATAGAATTACATAACTATATTTTTCGTGGGCCCACAAAATCACTAGCTGAATTGGTTGCAAACAATGGCCTCAACAAGGGTATTGTTCTGTCTAAGTNTGAGTGGTGGAATTTCTCAGCACNATTTGAGAAAAAGTCTACTTTATCTCTAGAGATTAATGAAATCGAAGTGGATTTTGGCGATCTTTGGCCGATGGCAGGAGGGCCTTCATCATCATTGGATTGGTTGCATAGTCACTTGGCTGAATATAACAAAAAGCTTTCGCAGGGCGATATTATTCTAGGAGGAACAGCTCTTGGTTTGCATCGTGTGCAATCTGGACAAAGTATAAGCGTAAAAGTTGATGGAGAGATAGCAGTACAATGCTTCGTAAAATAGCATATTACAGGCCTATNTTATTTAGCCCGTTGGTGTATAGCTAGGGTCCTCTATTTTTGTCAAATTATCTTTTTACTACTNAAACTGTACTTGTACTATTAGCACAAGTTGTTTAGCCATATTGCTTCAAACAGGTTGTATTTCCAAAAAATTATTGAAAGTAAACTATGCTAGCCCAAAGTTTAAAGGTCTACTTGGATAAAATTGGGATCCACTACTCATGGGTCATGGCAGCAATGGTATTTCTGTTTACTTTAGCCACTTCTTCCATAGGCAATGCCCCACAAATTTTAATTTTACCAATTACTGAAACACATGGCTGGAATATCTCAGATGTATCATTAGCTACGGGNCTAATGTATCTTATGACAGCACTTTTATGCCCCATCGGTGCGCCACTGATGCTTCGAATTGGGGTCATAAACGTAGTACTTATTGTAATATTTCTAGAGATTTTGGGACTCCTCTGCACTGTTTTAGCATATGAAAAATGGCATCTTTTGTTTAGTATTGGGCTTTGCCTCGGAATTGCTTCTGGGATAATTGGTTTAGGCCTTGCCGCCACTGTCGCAACACGGTGGTTTACCGCAAGACGCGGTCTAGTGGTGGGTATCATGACTTCGGCGTTTGCTGCAGGGCAATTAATTTTTATGCCATTAATGGCATGGATTACCACTGTCTATAACTGGCAGTTCGCAATTGCACCTGGATTGACCGGTGGTATTATTTGTGGGGTTTTATTTTTATTATTTGGCAAAGACTGGCCTTCCCAACTCAAATTACCTGCATATGGTGACGATGAAATCTATCATCCACCAACCAACAATCCTGACAATGCAGTGACCATTTCAGTCAAAGCTCTTTTGGGCGCCATCAATCACCCAGCCTTTTGGGTTTTGACGGTTACCTTCTTCATTTGCGGATTAACAAGTACAGGCATTGTTGGCCAACATTTTATTCCATTCTGTGCTGATAACAATGTTGGAATTATAATGGCTTCCTCATATTTAGCTTTAATGGGTTTTTTCAATTTCATTGGNACTATGGGATCAGGTTGGCTTTCAGACAGATATAATAACTATACTCTACTTGCGATTTATTACGGTTTGCGAGGAGTGTCGCTATTCTATCTTCCTTACAGCAATTTTGATATCTACAGTCTCACGCTTTGGGCTATATTTTTTGGCCTAGATTTCATTGCGACTGTTCCCCCAACAGTAAAGTTGAGCGGCAAATTTTTTGGGACAGTAAACGGTCCTATTGTTTTTGGATGGATTTTTGGTGCCCACCAACTAGGCTCTGCTGTAGCAGCCTACGGTACTGGTCTGTCACGCGATATATTGAGCACATACGTTCCTGCCTTTTTGTTGGCTGGATTATCTTGCTTTATAGCAACCACACTTTTTCTATATTTACTCTCTTTTCGTCCGAAATTCTCTCACTGACTGGGTATTNGGTTGCAAAAAAGTAGTAATTATTNAATTTANCCAGATTTANTTTTGGTAGTTTAAAATACAGGCTATCGACTATTCAGTTGATGCTAGTAGTAGATAAATCTTATAAAATCTAAAACAGTGATATTTTATTTGCTTTACGTTTCTTGATGAAGTTAGATCTACGAACGATATGGGAGGAAATTATGAAGTCTATACTGAAACTCTGGCTGGTATCAGCCATCTCTTTATTTCTTGCACTGCCAGCCTTTAGCGCTGACGTGACAATGAGAATTTCACTTCAGCTACCGCTGAAGAGCCACCTTGGACAAAATCTACTTGTTTTTAAAGATCAGGTAGAAAGTAAATCTGGCGGTGCAATCGTAGTTGAGATTTATGACTCAGCACAGCTATACAAAGACAAAGAGGTACCTGCTGCAGTGGGNTCAGGTTCTATTGAAGCCGGTGTNGCTTCTTTAACTCGATACGTTGGTGATATCCCAGCAGTAGATATTTTTTATCAACCATTCCTATTCGATACAGAAGCTAAGGTACGAAAAGCAGTTGCCAAGGGCTCTGAGATTCGAGGACCAATTGATGAAGCTATAAAAGGTACTGGTTCTACAGTTTTGTGGTGGCAGGCTTACGGTGGTGCAATAATGCTGTCGAAGGGTGGTGCAATTAAAAATCCAGACGACATGAAGGGCAAAAAAGTTCGAGTATTTGGCAAAACATTAGGTCAGTTTGTCGAGGCAACAGGTGGAGCGCCTACGCTAATTTCTGGATCGGAACAGTACTTGGCCTATCAGCGCGGTACGGTAGATGTAGGAATGACTGGTGTGTCTGGAGTGAAATCTAGAAAGCTTTATGAAGTCATGGATACAATCACGGTTACTAATCATGCAGATATTGAATTTATTGTGGTAACCAATACGGATTGGTGGAATGGACTTACAGATGGCCAACGTTCTATCATTAGTGACGCTGCAGCGATGGCAGAGAAATCTGTTCGAGATAAGATGACAAGTATTGAAGCTGAAGCGTATGAAATTGCTAAAAGTAACGGGATGAATGTTGTTGTACCGTCTGCAGCTGATATTGCAGCGTTTAAGGCAGCATCAGCATCAGTTTATGACGATTACAAAGCCAAGGCGGGAGCTTTAGGATCTCAGCTGTTGGAAGCTGCATCAAGTTTCTGATTCAGACGCGAATATCTCAAGGCCACCATNAAAACTGGTGGCCTTATTTTCGTTGGGAGATTTTATGGANTTCTTTNCAAAGAGTTTTCAGCGTATTACGCTACTCTTAGCCTGGTTGGCCGCCTGGTTGTTTGTGGCGTCNGGAGTAATGCTTAGTTATGAAGTGGTTGCTAGATATTTCTTCTTGGCGCCAACCAAATGGGCGGCAGAACTGTCCCAGCTATGTTTAATCTATGGAACTTTATTGTCTTTATGTTGGTTGCTGCAAAATCGCCGACATATTCAGATTAATGCAATTACATCGTTTTTGAGCGACAGAACACAAAGACTTGTTGGCATCTTAACAATGGCCATACTGGTATGGTTTTGTTTTTTTGTNGTAGTTTATGGATGGGCAATCTTTTATGACTCATTCGAGCGGGGCCGAACCACAGGAAGTTTGCTTGATTTACCCTCTTGGATTGCGGAGTTACCAGTTCCTGTCATGTTTGCATTTTTAGCTATCCAGGCAATTACTGAAATATGGAAATTAGCTTCGGGCAAGCCTATACCAACAGGCGGTCANGAATGAAACTTCTGCTTATACTTGGAGTAATGTTTGCGCTNCTACTTGCAAGTTTACCAGTAGCGTTTTCATTGGGCAGCCTGGGTCTTGGAATGCTGCTTTCGGAAGGTTTTTCTCCATTAATGGCACCTCAAGCAATACTGTCTACCCTAGACGGCTTTATTTTACTGGCNGTTCCTCTGTTTTTGCTTATGAGTAATATTCTTTTGTATGGAGGNTGCGGTAGAGAGCTCTATGCCGCAGTCCAAACGTGGGTTGGGCATTGGCCNGGNGGTCTTGCAATAGCCACAATAATTTCATGTGGAATTTTTGCAGCAATCTCGGGTGTTTCTGTAGCAACCGCTGCTACAATCGGTGTCGTAGCAATTCCTGAAATGATAGAGCGAGGATATAATAAAAACTTTGTTTATGGTCTTTTAGCGGCGGGAGGGACATTAGGGATCTTGATACCGCCAAGCTTGCCCATGATCGTTTACGGTTTTATNACGGAAGAGAGTGTGATTTCACTTTTTTTGGCTGGTATAGGGCCAGGTATATTTTTGATAGGTTTATTTATTATTTATTCAATAATTTATGCGCATGCTTTTGGTGGCTATACTCCGACAAAAAAGGCATCACGGCAGGANCGCGTAAGTCATACAATAAAAGTAATTCCGACAATAGCGCTTGCAACTCTTGTCCTTGGCGGAATTTATGCTGGTATCTTTACACCAACNGAAGCNGCAGCAGTAGGGTTTGCACTGGCTATTGTTTTAACNGTAGTACTTAAACGCTCACTCTCTTTCGGTGATTTTAAGAAAGCTGTCTTTGAAGCGATGGTAACAACTGCNGCAATCTTAATTATTATTGCTGGCGCNAAAATATTTGGAAAAGCTATTACGTTATATAGGATCCCGCAAGATATCTCAGGCCTAATAGAAACATATGTAGATAGCAAAGCCTTATTTGTCGTTGTTGTATGCGCTGTTTTGATAGCGATGGGTTTGGTATTTGAAACATTGTCAATGGTTTTGATTATGGTTCCAGTTCTTTTGCCTGCAGCAATGGGTATGGGTATTGATCCAATCTGGTTTGGAATATTTATGGTTGTGATGGTTGAATGTGCGCTAATTACGCCTCCCGTCGGCTTAAATTTATATGTAATTCAATCAGTAGCAGGCGCAAAATTGGGAGAAGTCGCTAAAGGCGTGCTTCCCTTTTTAGCTCTCATGATTTTCACTGTCGTTGTAATGTATGTCTGGTCAGATCTAGTTTTATATATTCCGTTTAAGCTTTAGAGAGGTACAAATGACCAGCTCAAACAATATGACATCGATATTAAAAAACTTCATTTCTTCGAATGAATTCCTGCCAATGCCATGTTGCTTTGATGCNCTTTCAGCGAAGCTTATTGAACAGGCTGGGTTTAAATTAACTTTTATGTCGGGCTTTGCAGCATCCGCCTCGCGATTAGGTGCTCCCGATCTTGGTTTGATGTCTTATGGAGAGGTAGTTGACCAGGCTCGGAATATTAATGAGGCAATATCAATNCCTATGATAGTTGATGGTGATACTGGTTACGGAAACGCCATGAATGTTAAAAGAACAGTAAGTGGACTGGCCCGTGCTGGGTGCGCTGCCATACTGATTGAAGATCAAATAGCNCCAAAGCGTTGCGGACATACCCCTGGAAAGGATGTTGTCTCAAGGCAGGAGGCTTTTGATAGGATCCAGGCTGCAGTTGATGCTAGGGCAGATGGGGCAGACATTCTGATCATGGCACGAACAGATGCAAATCACACGCATGGTATCGAAGAAGCAATCGGGCGTGCAAAAATTTTTCATGAAATTGGTGCTGATATACTTTTCGTAGAGGCACCAAAAAATAGAGATGAAATGAAGCTGATCTGCAGTGAGGTTCCTGGCTGTAAAATGGCTAACATAGTCGAGGGAGGNCTCACGCCGAATCTTTCAATGAAAGAACTTGCTGATTTGGGATATCAAATTGCNGCGTATCCGCTGACTTTATTATCTGCATCGATGCTTGCTATGAAATCTACTTTNGAATTAATGAAAGAAGATCTACCACGNGATGATCTGTTACTAGACTTTGGGGAGCTTCGTAAAAATATTGGGTTTGATGAATATTATAGTACTTCAGAAAAATATACTTCAGCGAAGCGTAGCTAAATTTGTCAGATAGCACGAAAAAGAAAGTAGTTTCCTCTTTCGAGGATAAAACTGGTTTTTTGTGCGTTGATATTATTTTATTAGAAAACGGAAAATATTCTTATAAATGTTTTAGGCGCGATCCTGAAGATAACTCAGGTTGGTTTGCTACTGGAGAACAAAGTACTGTTCAATATGATTCAGAGCNTCATGCATTAAACGCAGCTAAGGATAATTATGACTGGCTAATAACGTAAGGTTGATAGTTTTTAGGAAAAGGTGGTTTAGAAAATGTTTAGGTGCAACCACAAGGATTTAAATAAAGNAAANGAAAACCAGAGTTTTCTGCCTGGNTAGGTTTATGAAATTTGATACCACTTTGATAATTTTCTTACCAACTAAGTCCGCGTGATTTAAATACATTTTTTGCACGATCTGTATAATCGGTTATAATTCCATCCACTCCCATATCTAGCATGTTTTCTAAATCCTCAATTTCGTTAACTGTCCATGTGCAAACAGGTAAACCTAAATGATGCGACTCAGTAACAAGTTCAGCAGTTACATCTTTAAAATATGGGCACCATAAGTGCCCGCCTGCGGCTTGAATGGCTTCCGGTATAGATCCATTTAAAGAAGAGAAATCAGGTGAAATTTNCTCAGGTGGTGTATCAAATGGGTCATTCGAACTTTCTGGTAGCTGCGATAAATATGATCGTGGCATTGCTGGCGCTAAGTTTCTGCACTCTTTNAGTAAGTTCCAATCGAAACTATGCAAAACTGATCGATTTGATAAAGATCTTTTTTCAATTTCTAAAACAATATTTTNAATAATTTTACTTTTTTGGATTGATGGCTCGGATTTGATTTCGAGCAGCATGAATAAATTTTGCCCTTTAGGACGGCAGGCAAGGTCGAGTAGATCAGACAATTTTGGAATGCGAATGCCNGATAAAAACGCTTGTTCAGGGTATAAACTCCCATAAGAACTTCTTTTATCCACACCTCCAATATCAAACATTTGAAGTTCAGAAACTGTCAGATCGCTTATTCGAGGNCCATCTTCTAAAAGCCAGTTGCCTTCAGCATTTCTTGTTATGGCTTTTGACAAATGAAAGTCATGAGTAATTACTGGCACTTCATCTTTGGTAAGTAAAACATCAAATTCGATAGCCAGTATATCGTTTTCTACAATATATTCAAAACCCTCGATGGAATTTTCGGGCATCAGTCCCCGAGCNCCTCTATGACCAATTATACTTCTAAATCCTGGCTTACTTCGAAAAGCATTTAGCTGTGGGAAGTCTTGAAAGTGAGGAGAACCTTTCATTAGGCAATCCTCTTTCCTGTGTCAGTATGGAAGATGTGAGTACTGTCTTTTTTTATATTGAATGCCATTACTGAGCCAACTTCTGCAGTAACGTGACCAGGTATGCTTACTACAATTTCTACATCNGNTTCTTTTAAAAGTCCGTGTATTAAACTATTTGCACCAAGCTGTTCNACCATCTGTACAATAACTTGGACGTTTCCTTTAGTGTCTATTTGTAAATGNTCAGGCCGTATACCAAGTGTTACTCGCNTATGATCCCCCTTGAATTTTGAAACCTTTGTTCCGTTGCAAAGTATAATAAAGTCCTTTTGACAAGTTGCTGGAATGAAATTCATTGATGGGCTGCCAATAAAGCCAGCGACAAATATGGTCTCCGGGCGATCATAAAGCTCGATGGGAGTGCCAAATTGCTCAACTACACCATCATTTAAAACCATCAGTCTATCACCGAGTGTCATTGCTTCAACTTGATCATGAGTAACATAAATTGAGGTTACTTTGAGCCTTTGCTGTAGTTTTCTAATTTCCAGACGCATTTGCACTCTTAATTTTGCATCAAGATTTGATAAAGGNTCGTCGAAAAGAAATACTTGTGGATTACGCACAATTGCGCGTCCCATTGCTACTCTTTGCCTTTGTCCTCCTGACAATTGTCTAGGTTTTCGTTCAAGGTACTCATGTATACTTAATATCTTNGCAGCTTCATTGACNCGGCGGTCAATTTCACCTTTGTCTATTTTTCTTATTTTAAGGCCATAAGCCATATTTTGACGAACCGACATGTGGGGATACAATGCGTAGTTTTGAAAAACCATCGCTATATCGCGTTCTGCTGGCTCTAGCTCATTGACCACACGGTTACCGATAGAAACATTTCCNGACGTAATTGTTTCAAGTCCTGCAACCATTCTCAATAATGTAGATTTACCGCAACCTGAGGGACCAACAACNACAACTAANTCACCATCCTTAATTGCTCCGTTCACATTATNAAGAACTTNAACTTCTCCGTAAGTTTTGACAAGATTTTCAAGTTTTATAGTTGCCATTTTGATTAACCTATTACTTATCTGTTTCCGTAAGGCCCTTTACAAAGAGCTTTTGCATAGCAATGACGACGAATACCGGCGGGATCATAGCTAAGAGCGCAGTCATCATAATAATATTCCATTCTGGTTGCTGCTCCGCTGCCTCAAGCATACTTTTTATGCTTACTACTATGGTTGTCATATCACTATCGGTGGTTATCAAGAGTGGCCAAAGATATTGGTTCCAACCATAAATAAATAATATGACGAAAAGAGCTGCGATATTTGTCCTGCTNAGTGGAATTAAAATATCCCAAAAAAACTGCAGTGGTTTTGCNCCATCTATTCGAGCACTTTCTAACATTTCGTCNGGTATCGTAAGGAACACTTGCCTAAACATAAAAGTTGCTGTGGCTGACGCTATTAGGGGGACTGATAGGCCCCAATAACTGTTTAACATTCCAAGATTTGCGACAACTTCAAATGTTGGGAGTATCCGTACTTCNACTGGCAGCATCAGTGTGATGAATATTAACCAAAAAAAACCCATGCGAAATGGAAACTTAAAATAAACTATGGCAAAGGCTGACAGAAGAGATATTGCTATTTTGCCAACNGCTATCATCATAGCCATAGTNAGCGAGTTAAGTAACATTCTCCAAACAGCAGTTGTTTCTGAGCCAGACAAGCCATCCCCAAAAAGAGTAGTAACAAAATTTTCCCAAAAATATGTGCCAGGCAGCAGTGGAATGGGTGCTTGGGTCATTCGAATTGGATCGTGTGTTGCAGCAACAAATGTTATCCAAATTGGCAGTGCAACAATAATTACTCCAAAGATGAGTATTATGTGACTAATTATGTCTAATATTGGGCGGTTTTGGACCATCAATACTCGACCCTACGTTCAATATAGCGGAATTGTACAATTGTCATAGCCACTACCAGAAACATTAAAATTACTGATTGAGCTGCCGATCCTCCCAAATCTAGCCCTACAAAACCATCATTATATACTTTATAAACTAAAATAGACGTAGCGTTTGCTGGTCCGCCCTGAGTAACGGCNTGAATAATGCCGAACGTATCAAAAAAAGCATAAACTGCATTAATAACTAGTAAGAAAAATGTCGTCGGTGAAATCAGTGGAAATATATGATCAACAAACCGTCTTATGGGNCCAGCCCCATCTATTGCCGCAGCNTCAATAAGAGATCGCGGTATTGACTGCATGGCNGCTAAATAAAAAAGAAAGTTATAAGCGACTTGTTTCCAAGCNGCTGCAATAATGACTAACATCATTGCCTGTGANCCATTGAGATAGTGGTTCCAATCAATACCAATGAATTCNAGTAAATATGGAAATATCCCNAGTGTNGGGTTAAACATGAACACCCAAAGAGCACCGGCGAGTACGGGTGCTACAGCATATGGCCAAATTAATAAAGTTCTATAAGATGTNGTTCCTCTAATTACTCTATCTGCAAATCCAGCAAGGATTAAGGCAAGNGACATGGAGAGAGCAGCAACGCATATTGAGAAAAAAATAGTTCTTCCAAAGCTTTCAAGATATTGATCATCTGTAGCCAGGTATGCGAAATTTTCGAACCAAACGAATTCGGTCGACATGCCAAATGCATCTTCTATCAACAAGGACTGGTAGGCTGCTTGGCTTGCNGGCCAAATAAAGAAAATGAGNGTGATAACGACCTGGGGTGCTACCAATAAATATGGTAATGGAGACGTCGGAAAATGAACGCGCTTTAGCATCTAGACATCCCTAACAGGTTTTTAAAATGGGTTAATGTCGGCGACCACAATAGTAGGCCGCCGGCAAGTAGTCTAATTTATTTTGCAGACCGTTCGAATTTCCGCAATAATTTATTGCCACGATCGACAGCNGCGTCTAGAGCAGCTTTTGCNGATTGATTGCCTGCCCATAGATCTTCCAGTTCCTCGTTTATCACATCGCGGATTTGGACAAAATTACCAAATCTTAAGCCACGGGAATTTGCAGTTGGCATGTTTAGGCTCAACTGTTTCGTTGCAGTATCAGTTCCAGGATTTTCTTTGTAGAATCCTTGGCTTTCAGATAAATCTCCAGCGGCAGATGTTATAGGTACATACCCTGTTTCTTGATGCCACCAAGATTGCACGTCTGAAGAGGATAGAAAGGTCAGAAACTTTGACAATCCTTTATATTCTTCCGCTTCGTGTCCTTGCAAAGCCCATAAAGTAGCACCACCAATGATCGAATTTTGCGGNGCAGATGCAAGGCTGGTGTCAAGAGGAAGCATTGTTTGNCCAAATTCAAAATTTGCCTGCTTTACTATTGANCCATAGTAGGCAGATGAATTCATCCACATGCCACATTCGCCATTAGTAAACATCGGNAAAGAGTCACCTCGGCGACCACCGTATTTAAACAGTTTGTCTTTTTGACTGTCGGCAATAGCTTGGAGTCGATTTGCTACTTTATCATTATTAAAGGTNAACTCTGTGTCAAATCCAGTGAAACCATTTTCCTTTGTACCCATTGANATATCATGCCATGCAGAAAAGTTNTCAATCATGACCCAACTTTGCCAGCCAAACGAATAGCCNCAATCCATGCCATTAGCTACCAAAGCTTTGGCAGCAGACTCNACTTCATCCCAAGTTGTTGGGACAGAGGCACCGGCAGCTTTAAGAGCGTCAGCATTGTACCAAAGGACTGGAGTTGAACTGTTAAAAGGCATAGATAAAAGTTCGCCANCAGAAGTTTGATAGTAAGAAACCACAGCTGGTANGTAAGCAGATCCATCGAATGGTTCACCGGANTCCCTCATCATTTCTTCAACTGGATATATCGCACCCTTAGCAGCCATCATTGTTGCAGTACCTACTTCAAAAACTTGTACTAAATGTGGATGTTCTTTTGCACGAAATGCTGCAATCGCTGCAGTCATTGTTTCGGTGTAATTCCCTTTATATGACGGTATAATTTCATAATCGCTCTGGCTGGCATTAAAATCTGCAGCTATCTTGTCAACGCGCTCACCGTTTGTGCCTCCCATAGCATGCCACCAATGTACTTCAGTNTTAGCGATCACGGCACCTGCGGACATGGCTAATGCTACAGCTGCTGAAAATATTGTTTTTGGAGCCTTCATTTCTTCCTCCCTAAGTAAATGTTAACCGGTGTCGAGGGTCGGCTAATAAAAAAAATAATGCAAGTGAATTTTTTATATTAAAATTATAACATTTTGTTATANTATGANAAAGTGAATGAAGTTNACTTCTCTATTAGCTTGTCNAAACGNAATTATAAAAAGTGTAAGCCATTGAAATTTAAGATAAGACAACTGGAAGCGTTCCGTGCTGTTGCTGATAGTGGTAGTATTACCAAAGCTGCCNGACANTTGGGAATATCTCAGCCNGCAGTNAGTCGNCTTGTTTCAGATTTTTCAAAAACAGTCGGTTTTGANCTGTTTCAGCGCAGGCGTGGAATTCTNGAACCCACAAGCGATTCTNGGTATTTGCTATCAGAGGTAAGACGNTTAATTGATAGTTTGGATCATCTTGAAGACTTANGGCGTGATCTAACAGAACGAACGGTTGGCCATCTGCGTATCGCTTGTCTGCCAGGTTTTGCCACAAGCCATTTGCCCTCCGTCCTCGTTANTTTTTTGCGGAGNNGACCGGGCGTAACTGTATCTCTGGAGCCCGATCGGCCAGAGCGTATTCTNGAATGGATTATAGGTGAACAATACGATTGTGGTTTGACAGATGGTTTTTCAGGNCATCCAGCAACAATAAGCCAGGACNTNGATATAAAATCAGTNTGTATTTTGCCTAAAGGACACTCACTTGAAAAAAATGAATACATAACCCCTTCAGACTTATCAAAAGAAAGGCTCATTCATGCTAGGCGTGATAGTTGGTTTTTTCAGGAGCTAGCACGTTGTTTTGGTGCTGATAATGTTGAAATAAATAGCTTTATTGAAGTAAGGCAATTTACCACTGCCTGCACAATGGTCAACGAGGGCATCGGGGCTTCAGTTGTCAGNGCNTTAGATGCTGANGCATTTAGAGAAACAGGAATTATTATAAAACCTTTTAAACCAGCTATTTTTCATCGCTTATCAATAATACAGCCTGCATCTGGTCCAAGTTCACCTGTTGTTTTAGATTTTATNGATAATTTTATAGAAAGTTTACAGCCGTTTGTCGCAAACAGCATCGAAGCTTCTTAGATACCTCACATACCCTCAATAATCATTAGATCGGTCTCAACACCTCTATCACGTATAGATTTTGCAGCTTGATATTCATCACTAAAATAAAATTTTTCGGCTGCTTCCTTACTTTCAAATTCAATAAGTGTGACAATACCTGAAACATCTCCCTCATGTCTGTCAGCCTGCGGACCGCGAGCCAATAATTTTCCTCCAAAGCTCTCTATCAATGGTAGAGCTACTGATGAAAATTCTTTAAAAACATCTTGATCTTTCACACGCAAGTTTGCCATGAGGTAACCTTTTGGCATTTGACACTCCTTCGATTAAAAATTATCCAAAATTGNTGGATTGTTTGACACGTATCATTTATTTTACCACGACTTAAAGTTAGTAATTAAAAAATTATTGTAAAGCCATTTTTCATATTATCTGCTATTGACCTTTTATCTTTAGTATTTGCGTTGGGTATTGCTATTGGCCATATGCTAGAAGCTAAAGATGGTGATAACTGGATAACGCGATTTGGGGATAAAATTATAGTAGATACCTTAGTCTTTCCTCAATGAAATTTATTATATTAAACGATAATTAATATCTTAACTTCAAATTGGTTCCCATTTTTGGCCAATAATTTTGCCTGCTTCTAATAATATGTCCTCTCGAAATTGTGATGCAACCAATTGAACTCCCACCGGTCGATCTTCTTTTCTGTCGGTTGTAACGGTCAACCCCGGTAGGCCCATAAACGGTAATCCAATTTGAAGGATCTGGTCTTCGATTATTTGCTCAAAATCTTTCTCTGATTTTAAATCTTGAAGATCGTCAAATGGTAGTGAACACGAAACTGGGCAAAGGAGTAGTGGATAATCAAATAGAAACTTTTTCCACTGTCTAGTTAGGTTGGCGCGCTCTTGGAGAGCAAACATAATTTGATCAGAACTTGTATATTTCGAAATTTTTTTTAAACGATCGTAAATTAAAACAGCATCTGGGTCATTCTCTTTTACCACTAAATGTCCTGCACCCTGGTCCATTTCTGCCATCCAAAGCACCAATTGATGCTCCATAGCTTGGCGTAACGGCGGTAGCTTGACTTCGGTTGCTTCCCAACCAGCCTGTTCTAATTTACCCAATGCTTCGCGCATGGCTTTGCGAATTCTGTTATCAACCTTTATCCCCTCTGGTGCATCACAAAAAGCCACCCGTTTCAAATAAGCTTCTCCTTCAAGGGTTATTTTGACTGACCAGGGATCACGATGATCGTGATTAGCCATTACTCTAAGACCAAGTTCTAGATCCTCGATCGATCTCGCAAGTGGACCAGAGACGGCCATGAGTTGGGCTCCTATGAAGCGATCAGGACCTGAAAAATTGTGAGCTGCTACTCGTCCAAGTGATGGCCTTAGGCCATGGATCCCACAAGCATATGCGGGGTAGCGAATTGAGCCAGCTATATCCGTCCCATGACCAATTGCTCCAATTCCGGATGCCACAGCGGCCGCGGCACCTCCCGATGACCCTCCGGGGGTAACCGATGGATTAAGTGGGTTTTTTGTGTGTCCATGAATAACATTGCGTGTAAACCATCGAAGTGAAAATGCTGGAGTATTGGTTCGGCCAATAATTATGGCTCCAGCCTTACGCAAGTTATTTACAACAGGATTATCTTTTTTGGCTACAAGGTCCTTTTGTAGTTGAAGCCCATTAGTGGTCGCATAACCCTCCTGATCAACATTAACTTTGACTGTTACCGGTACACCGGCTAGGGGACCTAGTTTAAGTCCTTTTCGAAGATTTGAATCAACTTGTTCTGCTTCCCTTAGTGCTTCACCCTGGCAGCTTTCTACAACTGCATTAATTTTTTGATTTGCTTCATTCATGCGCGAAAGGTGGCTTTGAGTTGCATCAACTGCAGATATTTCGCCTTTTGAAATTGAACTTGCTAACTCCGTAGCTGTAAGTTGCCATATCTCCAAACTTATCTCCCAAGTTAAATAATTCGATTATCAGGCTAAATCTTGGATTTACAATAAGAGAAATTTCTTTGATCAAAAATTATAATGATCTACGCTTTGCATTAGAAATGAAAACTGCAGAGCAATTTAGAAAGTATAAAAGGGATTTAAATGGATTTATCTGGTAAGAAAGNAGTAGTTTTTGGTGGGACATCTGGCATTGGGTTGGCGGCAGCTTTGCTTTTGGCAAGAAATGGGGCAGAAGTTACTGCCGTTAGTCGTAAACCTGATAAAGCTGGAACTTTACCTTCGGGGGTGAGCTTGCGCGCCTGCGATGTTTTGGATCGAAGTGCTGTTGAAACAGTTTTTAATGAATTATCACCCATNGATATTTTGGTTACGGCTGCGACAGGAGGTAAACGTGCCTTTGGCCCTTTTCTTGAAATGGACATNGATGGCTATAAGGGNTCGTTTGATAAACTCTGGGGCTATGCAAATGTAGTTCGNTATGGAGCACAGCATGTTAAAGATGGGGGATCGATTACTCTAGTATCTGGTGCTCCAGCNCGNAACTGCCAGCCTGGACAGATTGCTTTATCTTCGGTTGGCAACGCTATTGAAGCTATGATGCGAGCAGTCGCTCGCGAAGTGGCACCGCGCATTCGGATAAATGCTGTATCTCCAGGAACAATAGANACTCCNATGGTCACTGTACAAGGTGTGGAGCGGGAAGACCTATACAATAAAATGACAAAAAATAATTTGATACCAAGAGCTGGAACAGCTGATGAAGTTGCTCAAGGTATTTTATTTGTAATAAAAAATAATTTNGTGACTGGTACAACGGTAGATGTNGATGGGGGTTGGCTCTTACAAGNGTTGTAATTGTCAAATTCTCTAACTTGNACNATGTTTCCGAACGTAACTATTGACTAGCCCATTTTCATTTGGGTTACTTGTTCTAAACAAACGGAGAATAAAATGTCATTATATGAAAAAATACGTAAAACATCAGAGGATAAAGATATAAAAGCATATCTTGATCTCTTGCATGATGATTTTGTTTTTGTGAGGCATCAAACTGGTAATGAGGTAACAAAATCAGAGTGGGAACCAACTCTAACCGCTATGATGGAAAGTGACTCCTTAGAAACAACCGATGTAAGATGCCTCTATGAAAATAATGAAATTTTAGTAATGCATCAAATGATGAATTTTCCAGATGGAACTTCTGAAGCAGTGATGATCGTAAATAACCTTAAAGATGGTAAAATCATAAGGGCTGAAACTGGAGCAACTCTAATTAAAAACTGAGTTCTTTTTAATACGGAATTATTTAGTCAAAAAAGCCAAGGTGAGTTTGAATTATATGGTCGGTAAAGAAAAGGTATTGCCAACAGTGGCTGATTTGCTTTCTCACAAGGGGCAAAAACAACTCACTATGATGAAATTTTT
>PAHS01000003.1 GCA_002711145.1 Marinovum sp.
ATTAGATAAATCGTATACTTGAGTTTTAAAAAAAGAGCCATACCACTGTGTTGAATTGACTTGACGTTGTAAAAAAAATTCACAAGGTGATTTAAGGGCTAATTTTTTTTGAATTTAATTGTGTCAGGCTTTAGTCATGAAATTACAAGATGAAAAAGTTGTAATAGACATCGATGCACCTGATAACGCAACGCGTCGCTTTGCTTTTCTACTAATGAAAAATTTCACCTTACTTTCATTCGCTTCAGCCGTCGATGCACTTAGAATAGCTAATAGAATGTCAGATAAGGCGATCTACAGTTGGGTCTTTTTAAGTGAAGATGGCAATCCTGTTTCCTGTTCTGCGGGCACATCATTTAATGTGGATAATANTTTAATTGATTTGCATCGNGATGANACNATNATGGTTTGNGGNGGTATNAATATTAGTGANACTACNACNAANNCCATTTTAAATTGGATCCGCAAAGAAACANGNCGNGGATTAAAGATTGGTGGTTTGTGTACCGCTGCTTACACCTTAGCAAGAGCTGGAATACTNGATGGAAAGCGAGCGACTACTCACTGGGAAAANCANGANAGTTTCTCAGANGAGTTTATGGAAGTNGANCTTAAAAANTCTGTNTTCATNATNGANGGAAANNGAATGACAACNGCNGGNGGAACATCNTCNATNGATTTATTTTTAAAGATAATTGCCGACGACCATGGAGANGAATTGGCAAANGCTGTTGCAGATCAAATGATTTATAGTTCAATTAGNACNGATCANGATAGTCAACGTTTGTCTGTGCCAACAAGGATNGGNGTCCGACATCCAAAACTGAGNCTAGTTATACAAATGATGGAAAAAAATATAGAGGAGCCAATAAGCCCNTCTATTCTTGCAAAAGATGTTTCGATGTCTACGCGCCAGCTTGANAGANTATTTAGANGGTATTTAGACAGAAGTCCAAAGCGTTATTACATGGAACTGCGGCTTCAAAAAGCTCGAAACTTGTTGATGCAAACAGATATGAGCGTGATCAATGTAGCATTAGCATGCGGTTTTGCGTCACCATCTCATTTTTCAAAATGTTATCGAACACATTACAATACAACTCCTTATCGGGAGCGAGGGTCAAAATCTTCTCGTATTACAATTTAGCTTCTACAGCCTAACGATATAATTCACTTTTCAGGTATCATACCACGTGGATAGAATCTCAACATTAACAGCAGAAAGAAACCCATTGTAAGTAAACGCATTTGAGCAACACTATCTAATAGGTGTAATCTTAATGCATTTTCAGGATCAAGAGGTAGAGTAATAAGATCAACCAACCAGTAACCTATCGGTTCAACTTGTACCCATAGAAACCAAACTAAAAAGCCGCCTAAAATAGATCCCAAGTTACTTCCAGAGCCTCCCACTATGACCATCACCCAGATTAAGAAAGTGAAACGTAGTGGCTGATAAGCACCTGGGGTTAACTGCGCATCTAACGTAGTCATCATTGCACCAGCTATTCCACAAACAGCTGAACCAAGAATAAAGATTTGTAAATGTCTAGCCTTTATATTCTTGCCCATTGCTTGTGCTGCAGTTTCGTTGTCTCTTATAGCTCTCATCATTCGTCCCCAAGGACTATTTAAAGCGCGTTGGGACAACCATACCAGTAAGAAAAGAACTAAACCGAACAAACCTGCGTAAGCAATCTTTACAAATAAAGTTGAAGCAGTTGTTGGGTCTAATCCGAAACTTTCTGCTCGAGTTACAAAACTCTCACTTGCCTGTAAGTCAATCTCGTACGGAACTGGCCTAGGAATTCCAGCAACATTTTTGACGCCTCGGGTCATCCAATCTTCATTTTTCAAAATTGCGATTATTATCTCGGATATACCGAGTGTTGCTATAGCTAAATAATCTGATCTTAACCCTAATGCAGTTTTTCCAATTATCCATGCAGCACCGGCTGCCAATAATCCACCAACAGGCCAGGCTAACAATATCGGAAAACCTAACCCACCCAAGTAACCTGTAGCGGCGGGATTTACTGCTTCAACCGCAATTACTCCTGGAGTAAGGATTTTTTTATAAACGAAAAAACCACAGATCAAGAAAATGGATATTGAAATAAATCGCCATCTACTATTTTTGATCTTTTTATAAATCAAAATAGACAAAACTATTGTCAAAACGCCAAAGAGCAATCCAAGTAAAATACGAAGCCCACCTGCATCCCATGCCTCGGGCACTGGCTGCATACCAACCAAAACAGCAGCTAAACCACCAAGGCCAACAAACCCCATAATGCCAACATTAAGAAGTCCAGCAATTCCCCACTGCAGATTTACCCCTAAGGCCATGACCGCACTGATTAATCCCATGTTCAAAATAAATAACGCTGAATTCCAACTTTGAATAATACCAGTAATTACAATTAAAAATAATACAGCCGCAAATAAGGAATAAGTTTTAATACTATCATTCATAATGATTTGCCCTTGAAAAGCCCTGTTGGCTTGAAAAGAAGTACAACTAATAAGATGGCGAAACTAACTGCAAACTTATATTCAGTTGCCAGTAACTGCATTAATCCGTTCGGTTCAAATTGTTCTGGAAGTGTGTACATCAAAACTTTTTTCCATGCGTAAGTAATAAATACCTCAGAGAATGCTATTAAAAAGCCACCAGCAATCGCACCAAGAGGATTTCCCAAACCACCGACGATCGCGGCAGCAAATATTGGTAATAATAATTGAAAGTAAACAAATGGTCTAAAGCTTTTATCAAGCCCATATAAGGTGCCGGCAATTGTGGCCAATGCAGCAACGATTAACCACGTATATAGTACAACCCGCTCCGGATTTATTCCAGAAAGCAAAGCAAGATCTTCATTGTCAGAAAAGGCCCTCATAGATTTTCCAGTTCTTGTCCGATTGAGGAACCAAAACAGCAGGACTACTACCAGAACAGCAGTAATAACTGTAATAACCTGTGTAGTTTTAATAGCTAATCCCTCATCGAGACCAGTCAGTTTCTTGAAATCTCTCGCTGAAATTATGAAGCGAGCTCCATCGGAAAACCGTTGATCACCAACACCAATAATAAACCGGACTAATCCGTTGTAAACAAACATAATTCCCAGTGAAACGATTAATAAAATTACAGGAGCTGATTTTTGCTTACGGTAAAATCGCAATACCAGGCGATCTGTCCCAAGAAGAAAAACAGCAGTTACAGTTATTGCTATAGGTAATGCAAGAAGAGCCGTTGGAAGTGGAGCAATAGAAANACCTATACTTTGAAACCACCAAGTAAATAAAATTGCCACCATTGTACCAAAGGCCATAGTATCACCGTGGGCAAAATTAGAAAAACGAAGAATTCCATATACTAAGGTAACCCCAAGGGCACCNAGAGCTAACTGACTTCCATAGGCTATTGCTGGAATTATTACAAAATTAGACAGAACAATTATTGCGTGAAGAAATTCCATACCTATCCCCCTAAGAAGGATTTTCGGACTTCTTCATCGGCCAATAAATCCTTTCCAGAGCCAGAAAATGCATTGCGTCCTTGAACAAGAACAAATCCTTTGTGAGCAATTTCAAGAGCCTGTCTAGCATTTTGCTCAACCATTAAAATTGAAATACCAGATTTTGCCACGTCAATAATTCTATCGAATAATTCATCCATAACTATTGGCGAAACGCCCGCCGTTGGCTCGTCTAACATCAATACCAATGGCTTTGTCATTAAGGCTCGGCCGACCGCGACTTGTTGTCTTTGGCCACCAGATAATTCTCCAGCTGACTGATCACGCTTTTCAAGTAAAACTGGAAATAGATCAAATACCTGATCCATAGTAATTGAAAAATCATCTGTTCTTATAAAAGCTCCCATTTCCAAATTTTCCTGAACGGTCATAGAGGTAAAAATATTTTGGTTCTGAGGCACAAATCCCATACCTTTTAAAACTCTATCTTGAGGCGTTAAATTAGAAATATCCTCACCGTTGAGTTTTACTTTACCTTTACCGAGACTGAGCATACCGAAAATGGCCTTCATGGCGGTCGACTTACCAGCTCCATTAGGACCTACAATGACGGCAATTTCACCCGGCTCTACAGAAACCGTGCAGTCATGAAGGATATCAGGGCCGTTACCGTACCCAGCAGTCATAGCCTCCCCTACTAAGTAAGGCTTACTCATTGTACAACACTCTTCTCTTTGTTTTTGAGACCAGTCCCTAAATAAGCTTCTATAACCTGGTCGTTATTTTTTATCTCAATTAACGAACCTTCAGCTAATACTTTGCCTTCAGCCATGCATATCACTGGATCACAAAGCTTCTCAATAAAATCCATATCATGCTCAATGACGACAAATGTATAGTCTCTTTCCTCATTCAGACGTTTGATAGCATCCGCAATTGTGTTTAACAAAGTTCTGTTAACCCCCGCACCTACTTCNTCAAGAAAAACAATTTTTGCGTCAACCATCATGGTCCGCCCCAATTCGAGTAGTTTCTTTTGCCCTCCGGAAACTTGACCTGCTTTNTCGTCAGACAAATGGGATATAGTCAAAAACTCTAAAACTTCGTCTGCTTTTGCAGCTAATGCTCTTTCCTGATCCGCGATACGCTTTCTACCGAACCAAGTATTCCATAAAGTTTCGCCAAATTGATTAGATGGCACCATCATAAGATTTTCACGACATGACATCGAGGCAAATTCATGAGCTATTTGAAAAGTTCGCAACACACCTTTGTGAAAAAGCTCGTGCGGAGCCAAACCAGTTATATCCGTTCCTGCTAACAACACCCTACCGTCAGTCGGTTTATACAAACCTGCAATGACGTTAAACAGTGTAGTTTTCCCAGCACCATTAGGGCCAATTAAACCGGTAATGGACCCTTGCTTTATTTTTAACGAGACACCATCAACAGCATGAAACCCACCAAAATGCTTATGTAAATTTTGAATCTCTATCAACAGTACGGTCCCTAGAAATATAACGNAACAAACGAGACAGCCCGGCTCAAAAACCGGGCTGCATGATTCATAAAGATAGTTATATGAGTTAGCGGAAAGCTACTGTCGTGGATTCCCCACCTTTCATAACTACTTCGCGGTACGTACCGGAGGCTTCACCAGGTCCAATTAATTCAACTCCTGATGCTCCTACATAATCAATATCTCCACCATCTCGCAAAATGTCTAACCCCTTGGCTAACTCGCCAGCACCGATTTTTGTACCAGGAGCATTTGCAACTTTCATAATGTGATCTTTATAATCTGCTGGATCCTTGGAGTCAGCTGATTGCATAGCAAGCATGATTAGGGCTGCCGCATCATATGATTCAGGGACAAATGGTGAGGTTGCATTGAAAGCACCGCCAACAAGAGCTGTAAAACTTTCAGCAAGCTCTGTAGAAGGTGCAGGGTGTTGACCGGTTGAACCGTCAATATCAGAGCCAAACTGTGAAAGTGTGTCACTAATCATACCATCAGGAAAGTGAAATGTATCAAATGCACCTGAGTCTAGCGACGCCTGAATAATAGCACCACCGCCCTGATCAACATAACCCGCTACCACTAACCTATCTCCACCAGCGGCTGCTAAAGCAGCAACTTCAGATGAATAATCAGCTTTGCCTTCTTCATGAGGGGTATTAATGGTTATAGTACCACCAGCCGCTTCATATGCTGACTGAAACGCATCTGCCAAACCTTTTCCGTAGTCATTATTCGTATATGTGACAGCTACAGACTTTATACCTTGGTCCATAAGAACCTCTGTCATCACTACACCTTGTCGTGCGTCTGATGGAGCAGTTCTAAAGAATAAACCCTTGTCCTCATTATTATTATGAGAAAGGCCTGGGCTGGTAGCTGATGGAGAAACCATCACCATTCCATTTGGAAGCGCCACATTCATCAATGCTGCTCCAGTAACACCAGAACAATCACCTCCCACAACTCCATCCACGCCATCAGCAGTAATAAGTCGCTCAATCGCTGCTTGAGCTGCTCCTGAGTCAATACATGTCGTATCTGCTCTTATTGCAGTAACTTTTGCGCTATCAAGTAGTGCTCCGCTATCATTTACTTCGCTGATAGCAAACTCTGCTCCTGGCCCCATTTCAGCAACCATAGATTCAATAGGACCGGTAAAACCTAGGAAAACACCAATTGTGACCTCCTTGCCATGTCCACCCGCGAAAGCTGATGCAGCGACTGAGGTAGCTAACGCAGTTCCAATTAATAATTTCTTCATAACTTTTTCTCCCTTTACTGGGTTTCGATTACAAAAATATGTAAACTAAATTTCAACCCATTAATTATGGGAACAAGGCTAACCACAAATATTTAATAACGTCAACGAGCCAACAGCAGTAATTTATATTAAATTATGGTTAATTAAGAACGCTTTCTACTAGGAGTTTACACTATAGCTTTTTCTAAAAATGGTTTGTTCTCCAATATTCTTTCAAAACAAAACGGAGATAAATCTAGTGACCGAAACGCCCCATAAATTATTAATTCTGATAAGGCTCTGCCGGTTGCTGGCGCTTGCTGCAATCCATGACCTGAAAAGCCATTTGCGAAATAAAAGTTTTCCAATTCGGGATGACACCCCAAGATCATATTTTGATCTAGCAAATTATACGCATAATGACCGGCCCAATAATTTTTTACCTTAATAGCTTCAAAATATTTTGACCTGTTAGCCAAGGCTGGCCAAATAATATCCTCAAATTCAGCATAATTTGGGTTAAAGTCATCATAATCAACGTTAAAGTCATTATGGGGCACACAACCAGTGATAAAAACTTTCCCCTCCGGTCTACAGTAAACACCTGTATTATCAACCATCAGCGGTAATAAACCATTGTTTAAAGAAGCGGTACCTTGTGGAGAATTTTCACAATCAAATACAAAAACTGTTCTTTTCCTTGGAGCAACTGGCAATTCAATTCCAGCATACCCTGCTATTTTAGCAGCACTAGCACCTGAAGCATTAATAAAATTCCCAGAGCAGATTTTTTTACCCGATTTTAGATTAATGGACTCAAGAACCCTCTTTTTTTTATTTAGACCAACCACTTCATCCTTCAAAAACTTTACACCTAAATCTAACGCTTTTCTTTTGAACCCATCCACAAAGCCAACGTTGTCAAACCAACCCTCGCCAGATCTTCCATAGGAGGCCAATTTGATATCAGAGACATTTAAATGCGGAAATGCATTGGCAAGTTCAGAAATTGACCAAAGAACAACATCGGCATTATTTGCAAGCTGCACACTGTTATTTTGTCTCATTGTTGCAACCTGAAGATCACTTTTTGCTAAAAATAAATATCCTCCTTCATGAAATTTTAAAGATGGCCCGTTACCATTAACAGACATCAAGGTATGAAATTGTGAAATAAAATCATACCCATATTGGCTTATTTTAATGTTTAATGAATTTGAAAATTGTGTTCTTAGTGATGAAGCTGACAGGGTGGAAGAAGCATATGTNTAGGCTGGATCGGGNTCAACAACTAGAACTGATCCNCTAAAACTAGGATTAGCAGACAAGAAGTAGGCNGCAGCACAGCCAATAANNCCACCACCAATTACAATGACATCAAATGTTTCTTCCATCNTNTTTCTTATCCCTAAGATTGNAAATTCAATCTTTCTGATTATTTAAAGCCNTCTGTCTTATTTCACTTAANGATTGGCTCGGGACCAAAGACTCAGAAGAAACATNTAGATCCAAAACTGCTCCATTTTTAGAATTTAATGCTTGGNTAAAAGCAGCAAAAAANNCATCAGTAGTCTTAACGCTAATCCCTAAAAAGCCNAAGGATTGCGCTAANCCAATGAAATCTGGNTTTACAATATCGGTGCAGCTTACACGTCCAGGATAATTTTTCTCCTGATGAACTCGTATAGTGCCATAAGTGGCGTTATTGACTATTAAAATTATNGGAAATATCTNCGCTTGAGCTGCTGTTGCTAGTTCNTGACAAGTCATNTGAAAATCNCCGTCTCCTGCAAAACAAACTACTGTTCTGTCAGGAAATGTAGCTTTAGCCGCAATAGCCGCTGGAACACCATATCCCATAGCTCCACTCTGTGGCGCTAGNAGTCGCGATCCANCACCAAATTGAAAAAACTTGTTTGGCCAAACNGCAAAATTTCCAGCACCATTCGTAATAATTACATCTGAGGGCAGAACTTTTTGTAAGTATTTCATTACTATGCCCATATCTACATCAGAAGGTTGCTCGGGAGCTACTAAGCTAGCTAAATAATTCTCTCGAGCGTTGGAAAACCAAATCCCCCAACTACCCAAAACTCTACTCAGGCATATTGAAAACTCATTTGGATTAGCCTGGATTGCAATATCTGGCTGATATATTTTTCCTAACTCGCGTTCTGAGGTGTGAACATGAATTAATTTTTGATGAGGCACTGGCACGTCTAAAAGGCTGTAAGCATCAGTCGTCATTTCACCAAATCTGATATTTATTGCTAGTATCAAATCACTCTTTTTAATTAAATCACGAACATGTGACGGCATCCCAACACCCGCCTCACCACAAAATGCAGNTGAAAAGTTATCAAATTGATCTTGATACCTAAAAGCAGTAATCACTGGAATCTTTGACGATTCAGCAAATTCTTTCAATGCATTTTGACCTGATCGATCCCAGTTGGTCCCACCGATTATTATCAATGGAAAATTACTCTCAGTTAGCAGTCTATCCACTTTATCGATGGATGTACTACTAGGGACAGTCTTTTCTACTACAATAGCACTAGTTAAAGGTGAAGCACTCGAATTTTTNGTTAAAATATTTTCAGGTAAAGCCACCACCACAGGCCCAGGTCGCCCAGAAATTGCAGTAAACCAGGCTCTAGCGATAATTTCTGGGATCCTATCAACATCGTTAATTTCTACAGTCCATTTTGCAACATCGTTAAATGCACTCTCATAATCTATTTCTTGGAAGGCCTCGCGCCCTTTCATCTGAGTCCCAATCTGCCCAACAAACAAGATCATTGGGGAACTATCTTGCTTAGCCGTATGCACACCAATAGCTGCATTCATGGCTCCCGGTCCACGAGTTACAAAACACAGACCTGGCTCGTGCATGAGTTTACCATACGCTGAGGCCATAAATGATGCGCCACCCTCGTTTCTACACAGAATAAACTCAAAATCTTCCTTTTTATCAAATAGCGCATCCAGAATTGCTAAATAACTTTCACCGGGAATCCCAAACCCTCTTTTAGCTCCAAGAGCCAAAAGGCAATCTATTAAAATTTTACCGCCGTTAGCCATAGCAGTTAAAAATTCCTTATGTTTGTGCTTATTGTTATCGAGTAAGCTTATCGCGTCAACTACGCAAAATAGAACTTTCTGGGTCAAATGGTGGCTCACTTAATACTGTGGCTTTATGAGGTTTACCCAAAACCATTACATCTACTTCTTCACCACTTTCGATGCCTTTAACGAACCCTAATGCCAAGGACATATTCACAGAATATCCGTAACCACCGGAGGTTACCCTACCAATACCATTACCGTCTTTAAAAATAGGCTCGCCGCCTAAAGCATCGGCATTAGATTTCCGCACATCAGCTTCATTTAATTTCAAGACCACTAACTGTTCACGAGCCGGCAATGCCAGAACACTTTCAACTTCATTTTTATTAATGAAATTTGGTTTATTGGCAATTAATCGCTCTAATCCAACTTCGTGAGGCCAATATTCAGGGCTATATTCACGCCCCCAAGATCCATAACCTTTTTCTAACCGCAGTGACATCAAAGCCCTACTTCCAACAGGTCCACCGCCAATTTGGCTCGCATTTTCAATTAGGAGTTTGTATAACGCTAATTGATTATGCTTCTCACAATAAAGCTCCCATCCTAAATCTCCTGTAAATGACACCCGCATAGCCAAGCACTCTACTCCAGCTATGATTAAGCTCCCACTTTTAAAGAAGGGCCAAGCTTCGTTGGATAGATCTTTGTTACTTAACCGTTGGAGTAATTCCCTCGACTTGGGACCCGCGACATTAAATCCGCAATAATCCTCTGATTTACTGATAAATTCAGTTCCTTTGCCACGCTTTACCAAATTATAAAATCGTTGCTGGAAACCTTCAGCCGCTCCAGAACTTACTATCCAGAAACTATCGTCACTTAATTTTGTTATAGTTGCATCGGCAGCAATACCGCCCATTTTTCCAATTATTGGACTTAAACACGATGCACCAACGTTTTTAGGAATTTTATTTGCAAAAATGCTGTCCAGGAATTCATAGGCACCATCACCACGGCAAAGATATTTACCAAAATTTGAAATATCTATTATTCCAACATTCTGTCTGAGCAATAAGGCCTCTCGACGGACACTCTTCCACCAGTCTTGCCGTGTAAAACCTGCAGTGTCAGGCGTATCAAAATCGAAATATAATGGATGTTCCCACCCATAATTTAATCCAAAAACACCACCTAATTCCTTTTGAAATTGAAAAGCTGGCCTTTTTCGGAGGGGGCGACCCGCCTCTCTCTCTTCTCCAGGAAAATGTATTTTAAATCTGTTAGCATATTGATCTCTCACACGTTCCTTTGTGAACGCATCANTACACCAATCACCAAATCGCGTTAAATCCCAAGCAAACATATCATATTGAGTTTCTCCTTTTGTAATCCACTCAGCAGCCAACATNCCCATACCCCCAGACTGACTAAATCCTGGAATTACACCATTACAACAGAAATAATTACTGACCTTTGGAGCCGGTCCAAATAGCACATTACTGTCAGGAGACCAAATCATTGGGCCGTTAATGACTCTTTTTATTCCAACCTCACCAACCGTTGGAACTCTCTCGATCGCTCTTAAAATATTCTCTTCAATTCTTTCCAGGTCATCATCAAAAAGCTCATGNCCAAAATCTANAGGCGTTGATTTTTCAGCCCAAAATTTNACTTCTTTTTCATAGGCTCCAACAAGAAACCCGTTTCCTTCCTGACGTAGATAATACTCACCATCTCGATCGGCTACAGAGGGTAATCTNCTATCAAGGTTTTCGATGAAAGGGACTTTTTCAGTAACTANGTATTGATGCTCAGTGGGCCTTAAAGGTAATTCTAACCCAGCNAGCCGGGCAACCTCTCTGCCCCACAAACCCGCCGCGTTAATAATCCANTGTGTTTTTATGTCTCCTTTTGTGGTTTTGACAATCCAACTACCATCTAGTTGCTTTTCAGTAGCTATAACTTCCGTAAATTTATAAACTTCAGCACCTCTTTCGCGAGCGCCGACTGCATATGCATTTGTTACACCAGATGGATCAACATTACCTCCACTTGGCTCATACATTACGCATCGAATATCCTCTAAATTAAGCAGAGGGTGAAGCTCTCTGGCCTCTTGAAGAGAAACTTCATAAAACTCCATATTATAAAGTTGCGCCTTACTTTCTTGTAGTCTCAGCTGATGCTCTCTTTGCTGAGTTTGAGCCAAATANAGTGANCCTGGCTGAAATATNCCACAACTNTGNCCTGTNTCCTGCTCTAACTGTTTGTANAGATNCATNGTGTAGTGCTGAATNCGGCTTATATTTGTCATATCATGCAGGCCGTGTATATTCGCAGCTGCATGCCAAGTAGAACCAGATGTTAGCTCGTCTCTTTCTACTAAAACTGAGTTTGACCAGCCAGCCTTTGCCAAGTGATATAGGATTGAACAGCCAATAACCCCACCACCGATCACAACGGCTCGTACATCTGCCTTCATGGAATGCCCCTAACAATCTTCTTTTAATACTACCTTCAATCTTAAAACAAATGACACTTATTTGTTAGCGACATTTACTGTCGTATAAGATAAAATAAACATTAATTTAATTACTGAATTTCCTTTCTCAGAAAGTTGAAATCCTTATTATAAGCTAAAAATAACAATTGAATATTAACAAAAGAAGTAAACTAAAATCTAAATTAACTTGAACTTAATGAATTAAAACAATGAACAAGTGCGTCACCTTAATCCTGTCCGCTGGATACTCTACAAGAATGCGTGGTGATGATAAGCTACTTGAAAAAATAGACGGTATTTCGCAAATTTATCGTATTGCTAAAGCGGCAGTAACAAATGGTATCACCTACATGACCCTTCCCGCGATAGATCATCCACGAGAAAGGGCTTTATCCGGGCTGGCAGTCCAAAAAATATTTTTAAATAATAAAAATACTGGTATGGGAGCNTCAATTGCGGAAGGCGTAAAGTACATACAGGACAATGANAGCAACGTCACTGGGATTATAATAATACCAGCTGACATGCCTTTAATAGATTCTGCTACTATTAAAGCCTTTTATGGGGCTCACTCAAAATATCCAGGATCAATAATCCAAGCTGNTGATGATGAGGGATCAGGACACCCAGTCTTGTTTCCTGGNCNTTATTTCGAAAACCTAATGCTGTTAAAAAAAGAGACCGGCGGCAAGGATATTATAAAGGGATCAAAAAATATTAAAATTCTCAAATTTGAAGGTAAAGTTGCAACGCTCGACCTGGATACACCTGAAGACTGGAGAAATTGGCGCAACGAGCGTTTTGATTAATAAATTAGTGAGCAATTAAAAGCTAATTTGGGATATTTTCTCGAATGCTAGCCTGTGAACATTAGTAAATAAGCTGTATCATTTCTAGCATCAGCCTTACAGTTATCACCGTAAATTCTGACTTTCGTGAGACTTGTCTCTGATCCAGATAGTTCTAGAGATTTTTGCGCTTTATCGAAACCCAAGCTTTCCCAATGTTTAGAATTTATAGACACTACTGCTAAGCCGTCCTTTGATAATATTCTACTTACCTCAAAGAGCGCCTCGGGACCTACATGCCCATGGGTAAAAGTTCCAGAACTAACAACGCCATTATAACTATTATCACCAACAGGAAGACCTTTGGTCAGATCTCCAACAAAATTATTTTTATATACTCTTTTTTTTTCTGCGATGAGCAACATTTCAGCAGAAATATCTGTAGCATGTACTTCTATTTCACTTTGCTTTCTTATCTCAGCTCCCAATAGCCCGGTCCCGGCTCCAATATCTAATACTGGCCCACTAACTTTTTGTTTTAAAAATAGGCTTGCTACCTGAAATGGAAGAATGTAATCCATTCCAATTGCAAAGTCTTGTTCGTATTCATCCGCCCATTCTTTATAAAAATTTATATTATCTTCGGGCGATGAAAGCTTGTATGCTTTTTGTAAATTCTGATGTTGAGTAGATAGATTTTGGTCACGCATTATTGTAAACTTTTCTTATTTAATTTGACTAAGATCAGAGGAAGTTATTTTAGTCTAGCTTCCCTTTTGCATTTTTGAGAACAGTACTTTACTTCATCCCATACCTTCTCCCATTTTTTTCGCCAAGAAAAGGGTCGTTGACATACAATACAAAGTTTTTGCGGCAAGTTTTGTTTCTTTTGCATTTTCATTTTTTAATAGTATGTGTTTTCCTAGGTTTTTAAAATGGATGATTTTATAAAATACTGTAGGCTGATAGATCTTTGGATTACAGCCCATTGAGGACAAATCATGAATAACGAAGACAGGACAAATAAAAACAGACAACTGATGAGAACTACTGCTATTGGGATTGGAATTGCAGGGCTTGTATGGGATACCATAGTGAATAAACCAATGAACTTGACTTCACTAATCTTATATTTTTTTGCAATAGGATTGTTTGCCTATTCTTTTGTTTATAATAGAAAAAAATAGATTTTCTGAATTAATTTTCGTCTCTTCACAGAATGAATATTCCTCAATACAGACTCTGTACTGGGAAATAATAAAATATTTATTATTGTGTAAAAAATAAAATTTGGAAATGGAGAAATAAATGAAAGTAATAACTTCTGTCGAGCTATCCAAGGGTTACAAACATTGGAAAGAGTTATTTCTCGCGAATGAAGATTTCAGGCAAAAAAATCAAATTAATGTAATAGCATATGGACACGAGGCTGAGAACGACAGCAAAGTGTGGGCTGTAATGGATATTCCATCTATGGAGCATATGATGGGCCTGATAAATGAGCCAGAAATGGTAAAGTTACGCGAAGAAGCTGGGGCAATAGTGGAGACACAAAAAATGATTAAACTCGTTACTTAGCTTTCTATACTTTAACAATTATTAAAAAAATTCGAGATAAATTTGGTCGGCTCTTTCAATCTACTGAAGTATGAAAAGCCGACCTTTTCTAATATAGGAGGTATTAAAAACAAATTATGTNCGGGACTATTGCGAGTATAGATCAATAAAATTTTAAATTTGAAATAATTATTTTTTGACGAGTATCATTACTTCGTTACGCCTCAGGAAACCTGGTGTGGTTGGATCATTGTAAAAAAGAAACTTGGGTCTAGAAAGTTTAGCATAACCTTTCAACTCGATCCATCTCATTAAGATATCAGTTTTCAGATTTAGTAATTTTTCATCAGCTTTACCATTAAACCGGATCACAGCAGCTAAACTCGGTTCAATTTCCTGAAAATAAATATTATTATTTTCAGGCTGAGGTAGATTATCAAGACTGTATTTGGACGGCATTGCAAACGAAATCGTCCATTTTTCATTTTCTTCATTTACTGATTGAATAACTGGAGCAGTCATAGAGATTTTTTCACTATTTCTTTCTTTAGCTCCAATGTATCTCACAAGAGGTTGAAAACCTTTTCGTAGAGCATAGTACTGATCACCCTCTACTTTTACTGACGATGTCAATATTTTTGCATATCTACGAATTTCTAAATTATTTTCCTTTTTTATTACAGTATATTTTGGCTGCTCTAAAAACTTTGGCAGCATAAACCAAGCCAAAGGTATACACACGAAGCCAAAACACAAAGTTATAATAATAATTTTAATCATTCGATATGGGGTTTAAACACACACAATTTAACTAGTCGTTTTCAAACCATCGATATCAGAAATTTCACTTGCATTTAATGGAGGATTATTCTGGATATTTTGGTATTCTTGATCTGAAAAAACTTTAGAGCGAGTAAGGAAACGCTTTCCAGTTGGGCCTTCTAGAGAAAACATTCCACCCCTACCAGGAACAACATCAATGATTAACTGTGTATGCTCCCAATAAGCATATTGATCATGGGCTATAAAAAAGGGCTGCTCATTTATCTTACCCAAAAAAATATCCCTAGATCCCACTTTAAATTCGTCTCGAGGAAAGCACATAGGTGCCGAACCATCACAACAGCCGCCCGATTGATGAAATACTAAATCACCGTGTATATCAGTGAGCTCATTGACTAACTCTTCTGTAGCCTCTGTAAATTTCAATCGTTCTACCATAGTAATAACCCCTGTTGGTAAAGTATGTCCCCCACTAAATTAGTGGGGGACAAGAGATTTCTAGAAAAATCCATCTGGTTCTTCTGCGTAAGAAACCAAGACATTTTTTGTCTGTTGATAATGATTCAACATCATTTTATGTGTTTCACGACCAATTCCAGAATTCTTATAGCCTCCAAAAGCAGCATGTGCAGGGTAAGAGTGATAGTTATTCACCCAAACTCTACCAGCCTGAATGCCGCGTCCCATTCTGTAGCATGTGTTAGCATCCCTAGACCATACCCCAGCTCCTAAACCGTAAAGAGTATCATTAGCTATGGATAATGCTTCTGCCTCATCTTTGAAGGTCGTGACTGAAACAACCGGCCCAAAAATTTCTTCTTGGAACACCCTCATTGAATTATCACCTTTAAAGGCAGTAGGCGCAACATAGTAGCCACCACTCAAAGAGCCTTCCATTTGACGCTTCCCGCCACCAAATAGAACTTTCGCACCCTCTTGTACCCCCACATCCATGTAAGACATGATTTTCTCAAACTGTTCATTTGAGGCTTGAGCTCCAACTTGGGTATTGAGNTCAAAAGGCGTNCCACAATTTANCATATTCACTCGCTCTTCAACCATCGCCATGAATGGCTCGTAAATATCTTCGTGAATAACAGCACGAGATGGACATGTACAAACTTCGCCTTGATTAAAGTAGGCGTGCAAAAAGCCCTCGACGCATCGCGAAATATATGCATCAGATCCATCCATTACATCTTTAAAATATATGTTTGGACTTTTACCACCCAATTCCAGTGTGACTGGAATAAGATTTTCTGATGCATATTGCATGATAAGTTTCCCGGTTGTTGTTTCACCAGTAAAACCAACTTTCGCAATACGATTGCTAGAGGCCAGCGGTTTACCTGCTTCTACACCAAACCCTTGCACAACATTTACAACTCCCGGCGGAAGTAAGTCTTCGATTAACTCCATCAAAACACATATAGAAAAAGGTGTTTGCTCAGCTGGCTTCAAAACGACCGCATTACCAGCAGCCAACGCNGGTGCTAGCTTCCATGCAGCCATTAGTATGGGGAAGTTCCAAGGTATAATTTGAGCCACTACACCAAGGGGTTCTGGGTAATGATAAGCCATCATTCCAAGTGCAGAATTACCCCCACCAGATTGCATCCCATCAATATTTCCTATTGTACCTTCTTGCGAGCGAATAGCGCCTGCAAAATATCGAAAATGGTCAACCGTTAGTGGAATATCAGCAGCATGGCCCTCTCTAATTGGCTTTCCATTATCAAGCGTTTCTGCAAGAGCAAGCATTTCAGTATTTTCTTCAATACGATCAGCTATTTTAAGTAATATGTTTGCTCTTATAGCAGGACCTGTTTTACCCCAACCAGGTGCTGCTTTGTGGGCCGCATCTAAAGCTAGCTCTACGTCTTTTGAATTAGATCGCGGAATCTCACAAATAACTTTGCCAGTGGTGGGCGATGTGTTCTCAAAATACTTTCCATCTTTTGGTGCACACCATTCACCCCCGATAAAATTTTCATACCGAGTCTTTGGCATTAATTTCGCGCCATCATCGCCTGGGTAAACAAATAGCGTAGAATTATCTAACATTAATATCTCCATTTATTNANCTTCTTCATGGACAGCTGACCATGNAAGAAAAATTANAACTANTTTTNGGGCACGTGNTTAGNTATTTNACACCGAANAAATNCCCAACNAGGGCATNNANTACNTCTACAGTGCTNNAAGCAAATTGTCCTCTCCCCACANANGAGAGTATTTTCCTTANAAAAAAAGTCAATANCTATAGTTTTAGATANCTATTTAAAAATGAGATATCTTTGGTCNCNNTGCGTTAATATCACTTANTNCNAAANCCTANNGNATATNCANNGCCAGNAGATAGTNAAATCTTAAATNAGNTATTTCTNNTCNAAACTACTTAACAAAACATTCATCAANTTACTNGATTTTGTTTCTAACCCATCAATTATATCGAAGTGGTGCTTGCCTTTGGATTCATACCAGGGGCAACTCCATTTTGAGGCCAGTTGTTTGGCCTGGTCTATGTAGATAGATCTTTCATCAGCACCAACCCAAATGGTTACGGGTGTATTTGCAGCAAGCTCTAAGTCAACCAAACTCTCAATTTGTGCGATTTCTTCAGTTAACTTTAAATCATCTTTCCTTTTCGTATAAATTAAAGGCCGCAAGTCAGTAATAGGAGAAATGGCCATCACACGATTTATTTTGGAAAGAACTTCCTCTGAAACAACTCCTTTAGAAGCCATTTTAGCAGCTAAATGGCCACCAGATTGATGACCAACCAAAATTATTTCTCCCTTGAATCTCCGTGAAACAGTTTTTAGGCACTTAACGACCTCCAGTCCAATTTCAGGGATAGTAAAATCTGGGCACTTGGGTAGGTCAGGTATCACTACTCTTATGTCGTTTAAAACAGGACCCATCGCAAGATGTGAAAAATACGACTTATTGTAATCTGTCCAAAAGCCACCGTGTAGGAAAACTAAACTAGCTTTTGCATATGGTCCTGGAGTAAATATATCCATCTTATAGTCTTTATTATCACTGAATGAAAAATCAATTTCTGCCTTACTTTGAGCTAACATTGTTTTACGAAACTCTTCTGAACTATTTTTCCAATCAGAAATATACTTGTGGGCACCTGGAACAAGTTTGGCACTATTGAATGCTTCATTATAATTTATCATTCCGCCTGCGCACTCCAAAACTTAATATTAAATTTAATAGGCCTTTTAGACAGCAAATTTACTTAGGCTAAGTATAGTATTATTTTTTACTACTATGCAAAATTTAAGTGCAATTCATGTATTGTGACAATTAATAGTACTTATATTTCTACCCTTGAAAGAAATTACTACCAACGATTTGTATTGCTTTCCAGCTTATCCGGAAAGTTTGCGATGAAGTAATATTATCCACCTTAGGCTGATCCTATAGCGACCGCATACAAATAAAAAATACAGAAAGTGCCCATCCACCAGAAGCAGCTTCTCACCCACGTAATCGAAAACAAATAAGCTACAAAGTATAGTATTCTTATGCACAGAAATATTTGCAGAGCCAAAATCGATCCTGCTGAGGTATGCTGGATAGACACTAATGCCAAAATTGCTGGCAACAAGAAAATCAACGATATAAGCGAGTTCTTGACCGCCCTATCAGATCGACCAGCGATACCAGTTAAAGTTATGTGCTCTTTATACTCGACTAAGGGTCGTATCCCATACTGCCGAGTTGTGAGGAACGATTGTACAAGTAACATGAAAATCACGCTTAACGCATAAACGAGAACCAGCTTCATTTCAAAAATCATATCAGCCCCAATATTTTTGTTATTAAAAGTATGTAGAGTTAAAATCCAATTCGAACATGTCTGGTGAAATAATACACCCCACCTTTAAACATTAAATAGTACGCATTTTTATCTACCATGTCGTACCACCCACCTCACCTGAAAAACAAAAATTATTATATATCAATGGGAAGCATGAAGTAGCTAATTCTTTAATGTCATCCAAGGAGCTTGCACCATTAGCCTACATATATTCTTGGAAAATAAAATTGAGCTGCACTGTAATCTTGCAATAGTCTGTATCCGCCAGATCAAGTAAGTATTTTCTGCGATCTGGATGCACGTAAGTTTTTATTTTTGCTAATTACACTTTCTGTACTTGATCTGGAAAAAGATAAATGTTGTCAGTGGAAATAACTTGAAAGGATATTAAATGCTGTATGAAAAATTTGAAAAAGCTTGGGAAGATGCTGACGTTGATTTATATAAGTCGCTGCATCACGATGATTGGGAATTTAAATTTCACTCAAGTGGACATGTTATGAAATCAGGAGATGTGTCGGATGAGCAGTTAGCCTCTATGTTGCAAAATAATATAAATGAAAACTCAAGATGCGTGTACGAAAACGATGACATTCTTGTTCAACATTCAGTTGTAACCTTTCCGTCTGGTGACAAAGAGGCCGTCCTTATGGTGTCTCAGAAGAAAGATGGTTTGATTTGGCGTACAGAAACAGGCGCCACTCCTCTCAAGTAGACAAACAAATCTATTTCGAAATAGATTAAATATGCGAATGGACGATCACCAACACCCCGCCAACCAAAATATCCAGAGGTGTCCAAGATGTGCCGCCCCACTGCAAACTATTGTAGTTCACGGGCATGAAGCTTGTGCGATTTGCAAATCAAATATTTTTGAATGTTGTACTGGAGATGTTTGTCAAACTGACGCTAATTTAGACGCTGGTTACAAGAGAACCTAAAACCTGTTTCCTTGCTTCGGCATAAAAAAATAAGTGCCATATTTTACATATTTCCTTATACAACAAAAACAATGACTTAGCGGATATATTGGTGCCCAAGGTGGGAGTCGAACCCACACGATGTTACCATCGGGGGATTTTGAATCCCCTGCGTCTACCATTCCGCCACTTGGGCATGTTTGTTTTTTAATGTCAGAATTGAGGAACGTCCAGAGGTAAAGTATGCTTGACGTTAAAAGCATTAAATGATTGTTCATGTGAAAGACAGGACCTCAATGATTAAAAATCTATACAACAAAACAATGGCACTTGCAGGACATCCGCAGGCTATATTTTTATTGGGAGCAGTATCTTTCATTGAAGCATCTTTTTTTCCCATACCACCAGATGTGATGCTTATTCCAATGGTCCTAATGAACCCATCACGAGCATGGTTATTTGCTCTGGTAGCAACTGCTTTTTCCGTTTTGGGTGGTATTTTTGGTTACATAATTGGAACTTTTTCCTATGAGCACATAGCAGAACCTCTTCTTTATTCACTCGGAAAAGAAGCACAAATGGTTNATTTCTCTAANAAATACAATGAAATTGGTTTCTGGGCTGTNATTACAGCNGGNATTTCACCAATCCCTTATAAGGTAGTNACTATAATGTCTGGAGCGACCAATCTAAATTTTGCAGTTTTTTTAGGGGCATCCATGGCTTCGCGAGGTGTTCGCTTTTTTGTAGTAGCGGGGCTGTTGCATTTCTATGGCCACGAAATAAGAGATTTCATCGAACGGTATCTTAACTGGGTTTTTATGCTTTTTGTTATATTATTAGTAGTTGGGTTTATTGGGTTCAAATTAATATGACCGAGAAAAAATTAATTTTTTTAGCAATTCTTTGCTCGGGTTTATTATTACTCGGTGCTTTAGCGTTCCAGTACGTGGCAGGTTTACCTCCATGCAAGCTATGTTATTGGCAACGCTATCCTCACATAATTGTTTTACTATTTGGATCAATCTATTATTTTACGTTAATTACAAAGATAGCGATTATTCCCGCTACCGCTTCTTTTGCCAGTGCGGGCATAGGAGCGTATCATTTTGGAATAGAGCAAAAATTTTGGCCAGGCCCCAACACCTGTTCATCAGTTGGCGTAAACAATCTATCAACAGACGACTTAATTGAACAAATTATGACTGCTCCGATCATAAAGTGTGACGAGGTCCTATGGTCATTCCTCAGCATCTCTATGGCAGGATGGAATAGTATTTTCTCAACTTTTTTAGGTCTTTTTTGGATAGCTATATTAATTAAGTTTAATAAAAATAAATTACTAAAACAATAATTAAGCAAATGAAACTATGTCTGCTAAACCTTTGAAAAACCTTACACCATCGACGTTTCCATGCGCTTGTTCAGCAGCTCTTTCCGGATGCGGCATCATACCAAGTACCCGTTTATTTGGAGATAAAATACCTGCTATATCATCAATAGAGCCATTGGGATTTTCACAGTAGCGAAAGGCAATAAGACCCTGTTCTTTCATTCTATCAATGTCTTTCATATTAGCATTATAATTTCCATCATGATGTGCAATTGGAAGCTTGATAACATTTGAGCGATTATACCTGTTCGTAAATATACTGTCGGACGTTTCGACCTTTAAATCGATAGTTTTACAAATATATTTTAAGCCATTATTTCGTAGAAGTGCCCCTGGCAAAAGACCTGTTTCAGTAAGGATTTGGAAACCGTTGCAAACTCCTAGTATGTATCCTCCGCGCTCACCATGAGAGATTATTGATTTGCATATGGGAGAACTAGCAGCAATTGCCCCCACTCTAAGATAATCTCCAAACGAGAACCCGCCAGGTATGGCGACGAGATCTATATTTTTTTCAAGATGCGAATTTTTATGCCAAANTTTTGAAACTTCGAAACCAACCATTTCCAAAGCNATTGCAAGGTCTCNGTCGCAATTAGAACCCGGGAAAACAATTACAGCTGCTTTCACTAGAAAACCTCTATTTCAAAATTTTCTATTACCGTATTTGCTAGCATTTTATTGCACATGCTCTCAATTTCAGACCTGACCTCACTTTTGTTAGGTCCATCAACCTCTAGTTCTATGACCTTACCCTGTCGAACTCCAGTTACACTCTCAAATCCAATATTATTCAAAGCCTGTTTAATAGCCGCCCCTTGCGGATCGAGCACACCACTTTTCAACATTATTTTTATACGAGCTTTCATTTTATCCTTATTTAATTGTTCTTGCTATAGGAGGCGATGAATTAGACGGCTGTATCACCCCTAGTCTCATTGCTACTTCGGTATAAGCATCAGTTAAATTACCTAAATCTCTGCGAAAAACATCTTTGTCCAATTTTTTACCAGATTCGATATCCCACAATCTGCAGCTATCAGGGCTGATTTCATCTGCTACAACCAATCTTTGATAGTCAGCCTCAAAAATTTTCCCTATTTCAATTTTAAAATCCACAAGTCTGATGCCTACCCCATAAAATATTCCAGACAAAAAATCATTTACTCTTAATGCTAAACTGAGAATTTCATCCATCTCTTGATGCGAGGCCCATCCGAAGGCTGCTATATGTTCTTCCGATACTAACGGATCTCCTAAACTATCGTCTTTGTAGCAGTACTCTACCAAAGGCCTAGATATCTGAGTACCCTCGTCCAATCCGAGCCGCTCACATAATGTACCGGCTGCAAAATTTCTTACTATGATTTCTAACGGAATGATCTCACAAGACGATACAAGCTGCTCTCTCATGTTAAGCCTTTTTAAAAAATGTGTAGGAATTCCTACGTTATTAAGCCCAGACATAAAAAATTCACTAAGTCGATTGTTTAAAACGCCTTTACCATCAATTATTTCTTTCTTTTTTGCATTAAATGCTGTGGCATCATCTTTAAAATGCTGTACCAGCGTACCTGGTTCAGGACCCTCATACAGTATTTTTGCTTTACCCTCGTAAACTTTGGTACGTCTTGCCACTTAAAATCTTTCGAACAACTATTCCAAACTATATCTTCTTTACTAAATGAAAAGTGTGAGGGCAACCAGTTGAGATCCCATAGTAAGAAATACTGTTTGTTGAAGTAAAAGATATAGGAAATATCCAATCAGATTGATTGATTATCTTAAAACCTGACAAGTCGTAATTGAATTTAGTTTAATAAAAAGTCAAAGCACCAAAAGACACTCTTAAATCAGACCAAAATAAAAAAAACTTCTTGATGTTTTTTCTTAAACCATGATTTTTTTCATTAAAATCATGGAGATACCATAAACTTACCTTCAAAGCACTAATTATGGTCGGCTTTGAATTAATCAATGTCGTAATTTGAAAAGTTCTAGCCATGCAAAGAGGTGAAAGGTTAATTTAAGTGTTACTGATTTGTATCTTATTTCAGGGAAAAACGGTATGGAAGAAGAAGACGATATCATTCTAGGCGACTTGGATGACGAGGAACTTGTCCAGCAAATGTTTGACGACCTTTATGATGGCCTCAAGGAGGAAATNGAGGAAGCCGTGCATATTCTTTTAGAGCGTAAGTGGGAACCTTACCGAATTCTCACTGAAGCTCTCGTAGGTGGTATGACGATCGTAGGGCAAGATTTCAGAGATGGAATACTATTTGTTCCTGAAGTGTTGCTTGCAGCAAATGCAATGAAAGGCGGAATGACGATTCTAAAACCCCTTCTGGCAGAAACTGGTGCTCCGCGAGTCGGAAAAATGGTGATTGGAACGGTGAAAGGCGATATCCACGATATTGGCAAGAATTTAGTTTCAATGATGATGGAGGGTGCTGGATTTGAGGTTGTAGATTTAGGAATAAACAATCCAGTTGAAAACTATTTAGAAGCTTTAGAGCAAGAGTCTCCTGACATACTAGGAATGTCGGCCCTTTTGACTACAACAATGCCCTACATGAAGGTCGTTATTGATACGATGGTGGAACAAGGTATAAGAGAGGACTACATTGTACTGGTCGGAGGAGCACCTCTAAACGAAGAGTTTGGAAAGGCTGTAGGAGCCGACGCATACTGCCGAGATGCTGCCGTGGCTGTCGAAACAGCAAAAGAGTTTATGGCACGCAAGCATAATCAAATTTCTGCATAAAATTTAATTTCGAGCATTAACAAACTATCTATGGCGATTTAAAAGAATGCTATTAAATGAGAAGAAGTTATCGTTTACTTAACTCATCCTCAGCTGTTTTTTTAATTTTATTGACCATTGCATTTAAACCATTCGATCTTTGAGAAGATAAATGCTCGGTTAGGCCCAGACGATTTAACTCCGTTACAGCATTTATATTCGCAACCTCAGATACAGGGAGACCACTGTATAAGCTTTTCAGCAGAGAGATTAACCCGCGAACGATAATTGCATCACTATCACCCTCAAAATTAAATATATCTTTCTCAACAGTCGAATGCATCCAAACTTGACTTGCGCATCCATGTACTTTTGTGGCTTCAACTTTCAATGCATCATCAAGAGAAGGCATACTTTTCCCTTTCTCAATTATGTATCGATATCGATCTTCCCAATCATCGATAAAATCAAAATCTTCAACAATCGCATTAAACTCTGCTGTTGACATATTATTCTCCCCAATGGCCTTTTAACCGCATGATTAGCAATTGTTTGATAAACCTTATTGAGTTATATTTAGTGAAATTATCAACAATTTCAAAATTATAATATTTCATATTTCAGATGCGTATTTATAAACAATTTTTATTAGTATTAATTTTGTGCACAGGTTGTACTTCTGCGCCCAGTCTTTTGGGCTTTACAGAAACCAAATCAACCAAAGAGGATTATAACCCACTTATTCCAAAAGAAAATATAATAACAAAGAATAATCAAAGACAATATATGGGTAAATTAGTTTACGAAGTAACTGACGCAGAGCTTAGTATCACTCAAGCCAANGACTTCATACTAGTTGTTTCAGGACTAACAGAACACTCTGTAGTTTANGACCCTCGCCTCATTTCAGTTTCCACAGACCGGCCTAATAGTTTNAAGTTTTCTTTTAAGGCTCTTCAAACAACTAATAAAAAAAGTGAACCTATCAAAGAAAAAGTAATCACTTCGGCTATCACGATTAGCTCAAAAAAATTAGAAAATATCGATAAAATATTAATTGANAGTGTAAGTGGTGTTTTTGAGTTAAAGCTTTAAGCTAAATCTTGAAAGTTTTAATATTTTTTCCATCTAAAAAAAGCCCAACTTTTCCATCGCACAAGTCAAGAGCGTCTTTACCAAAAACTTTGTGTCGCCAACCTAACAAAGCGGGTNCTGTTCTTTCGCCTGATGCCAGGCTATCTAAGTCTGCACTAATTGCTATTAATTTTGCTGCAACACCAAGCTCTTCTGATTTTGCCTTCAAAAGCACGCGTAACATCTCCGATAATGCTGAATTACCATTTAGGTTTTTAGCTAATTTTACTTCCTTGTTAACTTCTTCAAAATTGGAAACCTGAGCAGCCTTTACAGAATCCAAAATGCCAGAAGCAATCCTTCCTTTTCGAGCATCACGCAATAATAGTCTACTGCGGCTCAATTCATCAAATGATTTTGGCTTCAAGGATGCGATCTCCATTAACGCATCATCTTTAAAAACTCTGTTTCTTGGAATATCATTCTGTTGGGCNTATTTTTCTCGAAACTCCGCCAATTTAGAAACTATTCCCAAAAATTTACTAGAATTTGACCGGGTCTTAATTCGTTTCCAAGCTTCATTTGGACGTGTTATGTAAGTCTCAGGATTTTTCAAGATATTTAACTCTTCTTGAACCCACCCCTCTCNCTTATTTTGCTTCAATTCTGATTTTAGATACTCATAAATTTGTCGTAAATGCGTTACATCAGCTAACGCATAGTCTTTTTGACTGTTAGTGAGTGGCCTTAAAGACCAGTCCGTAAACCTAGATGATTTATCCAAGTTCACCTTGCAAATTGATCGCACTAAAGTTTCGTAACCAACTTGTTCTCCAAATCCACAAACCATAGCAGCGAGTTGCGTATCAAAAAGTGGCTTAGGAATTATATTTTTGTCATGAAAAAAGATTTCTAAATCCTGACGTGCCGCATGAAACACTTTAACAACATTNGTATTTAAAAATAACTCATACAGTGGAGATAAATCTAATTGATTATCTAATGGGTCAACTAGAACAGCATTGGCTTCCTGATCACTAGGAATTGCTAATTGTATCAAGCATAATTTTGGATAATACGTTCTTTCTCGTAAAAACTCTGTATCGACGGTCAAATAATCAAATTTACTNGCATATGTGCAAAATTTTNATAACTCTGANGTCGTTTTAATAATATNCATTTTATCTCACATAATNACAGGAATAGATTTCCCAAGACAAAAATGCTCTAGCGTCTTGGGGTATAACACATGTTCTTTTTCTAGTACTCTCAATTTCACAGACTGAACGGTATCATTAGGTAATACAGGCACAGTCGCTTGGCCTAAAATGCGACCACAATCTAATTTATGGGTCACCTCATGCACCGTACAGCCGGTCAGAATTTCATTATTTTTTAATACCCGCTCATGAGTATGTAGACCTTTATATTTTGGTAATAACGAGGGGTGTATGTTCAAAATATTACCCTGCCATGTATCTACAAATCCTTTCGATAAAACCTTGAGAAAACCAGCCAAACAAATGATATCAATTCTATGATTTAGTAATTCCTTTTGAATTACACTTTCAAATCTTAAATCNNATNNATTNACTTCATCAGGNTCAACACANATCGTAGGTATTTTTAATGCNTTTGCCTTTTCCAAACCACTTACATTTTTTTTATTTGATANTACAAGGCTTGGCCAAGCAAATTGCGAATTGTACATTTTTTCAGCTAGTGAGACCATATTTGAGCCGCCACCTGAAATAAAGATAGCCACCTTTTTCTTCACAGAAGCGCTCCAGAAAATGAGACACCCTCTGCCTCGGTAACCATCCCAATCTCAAATATCTGATCATAAAAATTCTCGAGTATATTTTTTACTATAATCTTGCTTGAAGCAGGCACAATTAGCACCATTCCAATTCCACAATTAAACGTTTTCAACATTTCCAATGGGTCTACAGACCCCTCACTGGCGAGCCACTCGAAGACTGGGGGGAGAGGCCAAGTTCCTAAATCAATCTCGAGACCCTGCCCTGGTTTCAGAATTCGGATAATATTTTCAGTTATTCCACCACCAGTGATATGAGCAAGACCTCCTACCTTTCCTGTNCCTATAGCNTNTAAACANGGTTTAACATAAATTTCGGTAGGTATTAAAAGTTCATCNGCCATAGTATTATCAGAAAATGGACATTGCGAGTTATAGTTGACACCGGAAAGTTCAACTATCTTTCTCACAAGAGAGAACCCATTTGAATGGATACCACTAGAAGGTAATCCAAGCAGTAAGTCGCCCGCATTTATAGCACTTGGAAGGTCACAGCCCCTTTCAAAAGCACCNACTGAAAAACCAGCAAGATCAAAATCCTCTCCCGAATATATGCCAGGCATCTCTGCAGTCTCACCACCAATTAATGCACAATTAGATATTGAGCAGCCTTCCGCAATGCCATTAATTATCTTTGTTCCTTTTGCTAAATCAAGATTACCAGTTGCAAAATAGTCTAAAAAAAATAACGGTTCNGCACCTTGGCATATAAGATCATTTACGCACATAGCCACTAAATCTATTCCGATAGTATCTAATTTTTGTGCTTCGATGGCAATTCGCAGCTTTGTTCCGACACCATCTGTAGCAGAGACTAATATTGGATCGACAAAACCAGCACCTTTTAAATCAAATAAAGCACCGAAACCACCTAANCCAGAAGCCACACCGGATCTGGAGGTTTTNTTTGCAGCAGGTTTTATATTTTCAATTAGTTTATTTCCAGCCTCGATATTCACCCCTGCCCCAGCATAAGTTAAACCGGTACGATTTGATTTCATAAGTGATATCCTTCTCGAATTAAAATGGGCATAAATGTAAACAAGAAAAACTTCAACGCGAAACACTTGACGTCCGTTTTAGATGTGGTAGCAAACAAACATGGAGGGCCTGTAGCTCAGTTGGTTAGAGCAGAGCGCTCATAACGCTTTGGTCGCAGGTTCGAGTCCTGCCGGGCCTACCATTTTCAATCAAGTTGCTTCTTCGCAGCTATTCTGAATTCCGCCCTTAGGCCTCCATATGTCTTGGATTCAAGTAATTTTAAACTACCACCATGTGCCTTAGCTATATCTGATGCAATTGGTAACCCCAAACCAACTCCCATACCTTTGTCTTGATTCCTGGCAGGATCTAAACGACTAAATGGCTTGAGGGCTTCAGAAAGCATTTCTATTGGAATACCTGGCCCATCATCTTCAATAATGAAATTNACATGCCTGTCATCAACAACAACTTTTAAATTCGCGAGGTTGCCGTAGCGAAGTGCGTTACCGATTATATTATCCAAAGCTCTTCGAATCAAAGACGGTCGCATCAAGTAAAATCCCGTGTCTTTTGTTTCTTCTATTTGCAGTATAGCGTTAGACCGCTTGTAGTCAGCCTCTAAGCCTTGAAGTACACTTGAAACTGATAAAAGTTCAAAATTTGACTTTTCGTTATCTTGCGCTTTCGCAAAGGTCAAAAATTCATCTAGCATACGACCCATTTCTTCTAGGTCACGCTCTAAGGGTTCTTTATCATTTATATCCAACAGTGAAATGCCAAGCTTAAGTCTGGTTAGAGGNGTTCTAAGATCATGGCTTACACCCGATAAAATCATAGTCCTCTGCTCAATGTGTCTCTCAATTCTATTACGCATTTCCAGAAACGCGTTTCCCGCAGCTTTGACTTCAATAGCTCCTGATGCAGAATACTGAACTGTTTGACCACGGCCAAAGGCCTCTGCTGCAGAAGCTAGGCGTGTGATTGGCCTTAATTGGTTTCTTAAATATACAAAGGCTATTAAAGTGAAAAATGCTCCAAAAATGACCATATTAACAATTAACTGATGTGGGTTGGATGCGGAAACTCGAGCTCTCTCAAGGCGAAGCAGAAAACCCATATCAGCTAATTTTAAATTTATCGTCACATAATCATCGTCAAGCAAATCAACTCCCTGTACCCATTTTAATGCGCTCAATTCCCTTATAACGACTATACCCGAAACATCATAAAANCGCCGTTTATCTATTTCTATCAGACCGTCATNGTCTATTTTAANAAGNTCCATGTTTAAAGCTTTGCTTAANACAATGGCAGNTTCAATTTCAGCATTTTCGACCCTAGTGGCTAACAACTCAATTTGAGATGCTACCGTTCGTGTCATTTGCTCTGTNACACCTTCNAAATGACGNTTAATAATTACAAAGGAAACAATCAGCTGAAGAAAAATTACAGGGAAAAGCAATATGAATGCTGCTCTCCAGTAAAGCCGCTTAGGCATATATTGTTTGATCCACTTAAACATCAACTCTATGTTTACCTTATTCTTTGCGATTAAGGAATGTAATATTGACATTGGGACCTACAGGATATGACGCAAAGGGAACAAGCGTAAAACTGCAAGATGGGTTAATTCGGCTAACTGCCCCAAACCCATCTCCAATGACATATAGAGGAACAAACACTTATATTTTAGGTAAAAAAGAACTTATTATCATTGATCCAGGCCCAAATTCTAAGTCTCACTTGCATAACATAATCGAAACCATTCCACCTAAGTCGAAGGTTACTCATATTTTAATTACACATTCTCATTTGGATCACAGTGAGCTTGCACCC
>PAHS01000054.1 GCA_002711145.1 Marinovum sp.
AACTGCTAATGATCAATTTTTCCGAGCGCTTATGAACGAGAAATGGCAGCCGTCTGTTAGAACTGTTGCTCCATATTTTGATAATTCTTTATATATTGATGCATTGGCCAAGTCCGTCGAAACTGCATATAAAAACTCAGATAAAAAACCAGAAATTTTAGTTTGTTCTTATCACGGAGTTCCTCGGCGCTACCTGGTGCAGGGAGGTGATCCGTATCATTGCCAATGTCAAAAAACTACACGACTTCTCAAAGAGCGGCTTGGCTGGGATAATACTAAGATTGTAACTACTTTTCAGTCTAAATTTGGACCCGAGGAGTGGTTAAAGCCATATACTGTGGAGGAAGTCGCAAGATTGGCCAAAGAGGATGGAAAGAAGCATATAGCGGTGATTGCTCCTGCTTTTTCGGCAGATTGTATCGAGACGCTTGAAGAGATAAATGAGGAAATAAAGGAAAGTTTTGAGGAAGCCGGCGGTGATGAGTTTTTGTACATTCCTTGTTTAAATGATGAACCGTTGCACATTGGCGCTCTTTGCAAAATCATTGACGATAATTTAGCTGGATGGATTTAACACTAAAGATACTGTTGTTCGATCCAACTAGCTAATAAGGCAGGTTTTGAGTTTCCTTCTATTTCAACTTTGGTCACCCAGCTTAGTGTTATAGTTTTTGGATTTTTTTCAACAATGTTGGAAAGTATGAATACTCCTCGGATGTTATCGTCACATTTGACTGGCGCCAAGAACCTTAGCTTATCAAAACCTATGTTTATTCCCATCCTCATGCCTTCAGTTTCCGGAACAGCATCATAATACATTGCAGATAGTAGGGACATTGTGAGAAAGCCGTGTGCAATTGTTGTCCCAAATTTAGTTCTTTTAGCTTTGTCATGATCGATGTGAATAAATTGGTTATCCTGCGTAACCTTTGCGAAAGAATTTATAAGTTCCTGATCAACTTTGAACCATTTTGATGTCCATTCTTTATCATTTTGATTAGTGAATAGCTTTCTAAAATTATGCGTGGTCATTTTTTATCACAAGTTTGCTCTATGGTCTGCCGTCGGATTCTGGGATGTTTTATTTGTTCTTAAAATTCTTCAACTAGTTGCTTCTACCTAGCATAATGTTTATTGCTGGATAATGAAAGAGATGGGGTTAATGAGTTGAATAATATACTTCATAAAGGTGATTTGCCAGATACTTTGGATTTTGGATCTATTGTTGCAATAGATTGTGAAACGATGGGACTCAACTTTTATAGGGATAGATTGTGTTTAGTCCAATTGTCTGGTGGTGATGGAATTGCCCATATGGTAAAAATTGCTGCGGGACAAGATTCCGCTCCAAATTTGTGCAAATTATTGACTAATGAAAAAATATTAAAAGTCTTCCATTTTGGACGTTTTGACATAGCAGCTTTGTTAAAGACGTTTGGTATTTTAACTAGCCCTGTTTATTGTACCAAAATTGCGAGCAAATTAGTGCGAACTTACACTGACCGGCACGGTCTAAAAAATTTATTACAAGAGCTTTTAGATACAGATATTTCCAAACAGCAGCAATCTAGTGATTGGGGTTCAGAAACGTTAACAGATGCCCAACTTGAATACGCTGCCTCAGATGTTTTGTATCTCCATAGTCTGAAGAACGAACTTGATCTTCGACTAAAGAGAGAGGGCAGACTTGATTTGGCCAAATCTTGCTTTGATTTTTTGCCAACACGTGCCATGCTCGATCTGGCCGGCTGGCCCGAGACTGATATATTTGCACACTAGGCTGGATTAGCACTTGGCTATTTATGATAAAATATATTTTCGTGTAATTAATTTTTTAAAAATTGCTCTACCAGTTATTGGGGTAGGTTTAATCATAGCGATGTTTATTTTATCGAGAGATCAGGTATCTAAAGCAGTCCTGCCATTTGACAAAAACAAATTTGAGCATGAGTTAGCAAAGCAGCAAATAAACCAGCTTTACTACTCAGGACAAACTGATGCTGGAGATGAAATTGCATTATCTGCTCAGGCTGCTGCGGAAAGTCTGGAAGGGCAAGATAAGCTCGAAATGAAGTCCGTTAGTGCGACAGTTAAAACTAAATATGGCTTAGAAATTAATGCGACAGCACTGTTTGGAGAATATTTGTATTCAGAAAAATTACTCAAGATGTCAGGCTCAGTTTTGATATCGAGCTCGACCGGTTACCAGCTATCCACTCCGGCATTGCTTGTTTCAACTGATGGGACATATATACGAGGAGTGGGTCCTGTTGAAGGTTTTTCTCCTATGGGTAAGATACAAGCTGGAAAAATAGAAATAAAAAGAGAAAACGCGAATGCACCAATGCAATTGTGGTTTAGTGAAAAAGTTATGATAGATTACGAACCTAAAGATATCTAATTGAGGGATAGATGGTTAGAATAATTTTAATAATATTTTTTTGTTTTGTTCCGGGTTTTCTCTCGTCGGATAATAATGACAGCGGTTTTGGCACATTAGCCACCGATCGAAGTGAGCCAATCTCCTTCTCATCTGATAGTCTGTTTTTTAATGAAAAAACTGGCTATAGTGAAATGAAAGGGAGCGTCAAGTTTAGTCAGGGAAACACTGTTTTATCGTCTAATTATGCACAAATTTCATTTAACTTGACTACAAACCAATTGGAAGAACTTTATGCTAGTGGTGATGTAGTGTTAAAAAGTGGTAATGATGTCGCGATGGGGAATGAAGCAGTTTATAACTTTACAAAAAGTGAGTTAACGTTTTTGGGTGATGTGTTTTTTTCAAAAGCTGGAGGCACAGTCAAGGCTCAGAAAGCTGTTATAAACACTGACACTGGTTTTGCTTCAATGACTGGTAATGTTCAGACAACTTTGCTGCCAAAAAAACAAGAAAGCTCTGGTGAATGACAAAATTAGTTTCTGAAAATCCTCAGATTGGTTTGGTAGTTCAAGGTTTGAGGAAAAGCTACCAAAAAAAAGCCATAATCCAAGATGTTTCTTTATCAGTCAAAAGAGGGGAAGTTGTCGCCCTTCTAGGGCCGAATGGTTCAGGTAAAACCACCTCCTTCTATGCTATAGCAGGTTTGATACAAGCAGATGGCGGTAAGGTTTCGCTGGATGGAAACGATATAAGTGCATTACCTATGTATAGACGAGCACGTCTTGGCATAGGCTATTTGCCACAAGAAGTGTCCATTTTCAGAGGTCTAAACGTACAAGAGAATATAATGGCTATTCTGGATATATCTGAAAAAGATATTCATAAGCGAAGAGAAAGACTNGAAGAGCTTATGGCAGANTTTTCNATAGANCANTTNAGGANNGCNCCAGCNCTTGCCNTNTCTGGNGGNGANCGNCGGCGAGTTGAAATAGCNAGNTCNCTTGCNGCNAATCCAAAATATTTACTTTTAGATGAGCCATTTGCTGGAGTAGACCCAATTTCGGTATCAGACATACGTGCATTGGTACACGATTTAAAGGACCGAGGAATTGGTGTCTTAATTACAGACCACAATGTACGTGAAACGCTTGATATAGTTTCACATGCATACATCTTGCACGATGGAAAAGTATTGATGGCTGGTGCTCCAGATGAGGTTGTCGCAAATGAAAATGTGCGGCGAGTTTATTTAGGGGACAATTTTAAAATCTTGTAGAATTTCGAATGATTTTAATTGACACCCAATCGATGGTCTATTTTAATACAATTAAGATTGTTCCGGTTTAAGTCAGACTTAACTAGATCTCGATCATAAAAGACTTCTAATACCAAGCAAAAGGTGCCAAACCAATTTGCCAAGCTAAGCTGTTGGTCATCTATCATTGTTGTNTGCGAAAGGAGTAAATATGCGCTATCAAATTTCTGGAAAACAAATTGATATAGGTTCTGCATTACAGCAACATGTTAAGGCTGAAATAGATGGAGTGGCCTCAAAATATGCAGAACGNCCAACTGATGCAGTGGTTGTTTTTTCGAAAAGTGGTCACGAGTTTGTNTGTGAGGCGACTATTCACCTATCGACGGGATTGACCGCCCAAGCTAAGGCGCATGACAATGAAATTTATGCATCGTTTGATAATTGTGCAGAAAAAATGGAAAAACAACTACGCCGGTATAAGAGGAGATTGAAAGACCATCACACTGCNAGAACAACACCTGTTGAACTTTCTTCAGCTTCATCATATATCCTCGCCCCAGAACATGAAAACGAAGAATCAGAGCCAGGATCTCTGCAACCAATAATAATTGCTGAGATAGAGACTACAATACCGAAGCTATCTGTGGGCGAAGCGGTTATGCAAATGGAGATATCTAGTAAAGATTTTTTCGTGTTTAAGAATGATGCAAACAAACTTGTAAGTATTGTTTATCAAAGGGACGACGGTAACATTGGCTGGTTTGAGCCAAAGTANAAATATTGGAATTTTAAGGAATAGCTGCGGAAATGGAACTTTATAATTTGCTTCATCCTGATGCTGTGAAGGTAGTGGCGGCAGCATCTAGTAAAAAACGTGTGCTGCATGATATGGCCCAGTTGGCTGCAAATTGCTACAGTATGCGTACCGAAGTTTTATTAGAAGCATTACTTGATCGCGAAAAATTGGGTCCTACCGGCGTGGGACATGGCGTAGCTTTGCCGCACGCTAGATCTACGGATGTTGAGACAGTGTGTGGAGTCTTCATCTTGTTAGAATCTCCTGTAGATTTCGGTTCAGTAGATAAATTGCCGGTGGATATAATTTTTGGACTTCTTGCGCCCGAAAATGCCGGGGTTGATCATTTAAAAGCTTTGGCAATTGTATCGAGGACGCTGAGGGACAATTCTATCTGTGCAAAACTCAGAGCAAATCCTGAGCCACAAACACTTTATACAATATTAACAGAAAACCAAAAGATACAGGCAGCTTGATTTACCTGAGTTTGAAGTTTTAAGTTTCAGCGGATGTAATTATTTTTTAAATCTAATAGCATCACGTCTTTATTATCTGGTTGCTGCTATGTGCCATAAAAAATGGATTTTCAAAATCAGGCTTGCCATAATTAAGCGCCTTTTGTGTTGAAAGATTTGTAACATATCCGCCAGCACCTAATAGTATCGCATGACCNGCNGCTGTATCCCACTCCATGGTACGACCCAATCTTGGGTAAAAATCAGCCTCACCATTTGCAATAAGGCAAAATTTTAAAGATGAACCTGCNTTTATAATTTTTGAGACGTTATATTTTGCGATATATGCATCTGTTTCTGCATTATTATGTGACTTTGAAGCTATGACAGTTAAGGCATCTTTATCCGAACTAGATACTAGAAGGGGCTTGTCGTCGTATTGGCCCGTATTGGTCGGTGATTTTATCGCCTCAAAAGATTTTCCGGTATGATCAGTTCTAAATAACCGCTGAATTGCTGGAGCGTATACAATACCATGAGTTGGAATGCCATTATCAATATACGCTATATTAACGGTGAATTCCCCAGTTTTTTTTATAAATTCTTTAGTTCCATCGAGAGGATCGACCAATATGAAAGTATTGGTTTTTGTAAAGTGACTCTGTGACTTTTCTTCAGTGACAATAGTCGTATTGGGAAAGGCCTTTTTCAGTCCCTGATAAATAATGGTGTCTGCAATTTTATCAGCATTTGTTACTGGGCTGTCGTCACTTTTCGTTTCGACAAGTATATTATCTTTGGAATATATTTGCATTATNGCATCGCCCGCTTGCAATGCTAGTTGAGTAAATACCTGGTTTAATTTAATGTAGTCCAAATTTTTATTACTTTCTTGATTTTCAATTACTGCTTGATTGGCTAAAAAATTTCTCTGTCATAGATCCGAGTCGCAGTTCAAATGCTTTTTTACAATCGATATTGCTGAATTTTTTTTAATATAAAATGAGGGATATGGTTGAACGTTTGGATAACGCTACTTATATACATCTCGATTGAATTGAAACCAAGAAAATTTATTTAGTGAGACTATTAGAGCTCAATCAAGGTTTATGAATTTTCGTAGGGATAATGAGGAAAAGTAATGGCGAAAGTAATTGGAATTGATTTAGGAACGACAAATAGCTGCTTGGCTATAATGGATGGTTCCCAGCCGCGTGTGATAGAAAATGCAGAGGGTGCAAGAACAACTCCATCTATTGTGGGGTTTTCAGATAGTGAAAAGCTAGTAGGTCAGCCAGCCAAACGTCAAGCTGTTACCAATCCAACAAACACGGTTTTCGGAGTTAAGCGGCTTGTAGGTCGGCGTGTTGATGACTCTAATTTAGAAAAAGATAAAAAAAACCTACCTTTCGCTGTGGTTGATGGTGGCAATGGGGATGCTTGGGTCGAAGCTCAGGGTGAAAAATATAGCCCTTCGCAGATTTCTGCTTTCATCTTGCAGAAAATGAAAGAGACCGCTGAGGGTTATTTAGGTGAGGATGTATCTCAGGCAGTGATTACTGTTCCTGCGTACTTCAATGATGCACAGAGACAGGCAACAAAAGACGCCGGTAAAATTGCTGGACTTGAAGTTCTTAGAATTATAAATGAGCCAACAGCGGCTGCCTTGGCTTATGGTTTAGACAAAAATGAAAGCAAAACAATTGCAGTTTACGACTTAGGTGGTGGTACATTTGATGTTACAGTTTTAGAAATTGACGATGGCTTATTTGAAGTAAAATCTACAAACGGCGACACTTTTCTTGGTGGCGAAGATTTTGATATGAGAATTGTCAATTACCTTTCCGATGAGTTCAAGAAAGAAAACGGTGTTGACCTAACAAAAGACAAAATGGCTCTACAGCGTCTAAAAGAGGCAGCAGAAAAGGCTAAGATTGAACTGTCCTCAGCAAGCCAAACAGAAATAAACCAACCGTTTATTTCCATGGATTCTAAAACTGGTCAACCGCTGCACATGGTAATAAAACTGACTAGAGCCAAGCTTGAAAGTTTAGTAAGCGACTTAATAAAAGCGTCAATAAAGCCCTGCCAGGCTGCTTTAAAAGATGCAGGTTTATCGACTTCTGACATTGACGAAATTGTTCTTGTTGGCGGTATGACGCGCATGCCAAAAGTGATGGATGAGGTCACTAAGTTTTTTGGAAAAGAGCCACATAAAGGCGTAAACCCAGATGAAGTAGTAGCAATGGGCGCCGCAATTCAGGCTGGTGTGCTTCAGGGCGACGTTAAAGATGTTGTGCTTTTGGACGTTACCCCCTTATCTCTCGGAATTGAAACTTTAGGCGGAGTTTTTACCAGACTAATTGACAGAAATACAACTATACCAACAAAAAAATCCCAAGTGTTCTCTACTGCGGAAGATAACCAAAACGCTGTAACAATTCGAGTTTTCCAAGGAGAACGCGAAATGGCTAACGACAATAAAGTTTTGGGGCAGTTTAATTTAGAGGATATACCTCCCGCACCTCGTGGGATGCCACAAATAGAAGTAACCTTTGATATTGACGCTAATGGTATTGTATCTGTTTCGGCGAAAGATAAGGGAACTGGGAAAGAACAGAATATAACTATTCAGGCGTCAGGTGGTCTATCAGATGAAGACATTGAGAATATGGTAAAAGATGCTGAGGACAATGCTGAGGCTGATAAAGAGCGACGTGAGTTAATCGAAGCAAAAAATCAAGCCGAAAGTTTGATCCACTCTACAGAGAAGTCTATGGAAGAGCATAGTGACAAGGTAGATCCGACGACTATTGAAGCGATTGAGCTAGCGATTTCGGCATTAAAGGAAGAGCTGGAAACAGAGGACGCAGGAAAAATTAAGTCGGGAATTCAGAATGTAACTGAAGCGGCAATGAAGCTAGGTGAAGCAATCTATAAAGCTAGTCAAGATGATGGTGAAAACACTGATAAGGAACCAGGCAGTGCTGATTTTGACGATAATATAGTTGATGCTGATTTTGAGGATCTAGATGATGAGAAACGTTCTTAATGATTAAGTGCCTACTTTTGGCAAAACGTTTTTTTGTAACCAGGTACCTTGGAAGGGGCACTTAATTTGTCAAAGCGTGATTACTATGACGTGCTGGGTGTTCCAAAAGGTTCTGAACAAGAAGCATTAAAAAAGGCTTACCGTTCTAAAGCTAAAGAACTTCATCCAGATCGAAACTCAGATAATCCTAATGCTGAAGCTCAGTTTAAGGAGGTCAATGAGGCTTACGAAGTTTTAAAAGATGCCGAAAAAAAAGCGGCGTATGATAGGTATGGTCATGCGGCATTTGAAGGCGGTGGAGGTGGCCAAGGTTTTGGTGGGGGTGGAGATTTTTCTAGCGCTTTTTCCGATGTCTTTGACGATCTGTTCGGTGATTTTATGGGTGGTGGTCGCGGCGGCAGACAGCAACAATCACGAGGGTCAGACTTACGTTATAATTTGTCCATTTCGCTCGCAGAAGCTTTTGCTGGTTTGCAGAAAACGATTAACGTTCCCTCTGCAGTTTCATGTGGGTCTTGTAACGGGTCAGGAGCTGCTGGTGGTTCGTCACCAACGACATGTCCGACGTGTTCTGGATTAGGAAAGGTTCGGGCTACCCAGGGATTTTTTACCGTTGAAAGAGGTTGCCCAACCTGTTCAGGAGTGGGTCAAATAATTAAAAACCCATGTTCCTCATGTGGAGGCCAAGGTACTCAAAAGAAAGACAGAGCGCTAAATGTAAATGTTCCACCAGGCGTTGAAACTGGAACTCGTATTCGTCTGGCGGGCGAGGGTGAGACTGGTCCACGGGGTGGTGTATCAGGTGATTTATATATCTTCATTGAAGTTTCGAAGCATAAAATTTTTGAGCGCGATGGTCTCAATCTGTTCTGTCGAGTGCCGGTTTCAATGGCAAAAGCTAGTTTGGGCGGCGAAGTGGAAGTGCCTACAATAGACGGTGGTCGCAGTAGGGTTCGTATACCCGCAGGTAGTCAATCAGGCCGACAAATGAGATTAAAGGGCAAAGGTATGCCTGCCATAAAAACAATTCAGAAAGGTGATATGTTTATTGAGATGGCAGTTGAAACGCCGGTTAATTTGACTGCCAGGCAAAAAGAATTATTGCAGGAGTTCGAAGAACTTTCTGAAGATAACAATCCTGAGACAAATAGTTTTTTTTCCTCAGTTAAAACCTTTTGGGAGTCGATGAAGG
>PAHS01000055.1 GCA_002711145.1 Marinovum sp.
TAGTCATCGCCAAACAGGATCGCACACATATCCATCACATCTTCGGCGTTTTTGGGGCTTGTGGTCATACCCATGAACGTCTTATCGGAGTGTTTTATCGACGAATAGGTAATGCGTAAATGTCGTTGACTGATCGGATGATCGTAGGGTTCGACGATGTGATGCGCTGAGGAATGAAGCGCCGGCAGCATGTGGCTGAGCTTGTGAAAATTCGCCAAGTCATCCAGCGTCGGGTTGCGCCGNACGTCGTCAAGATCGCGCAAAAACGGTGCGCCTGTCATCGGGATGAACATGCCATGATCNCTACCGAAGGNCANCGAATTGGCCGNGTTGCGGGCNTGATACGTGAAGGTNTCGGGGATCGTCGCNATCAATTCGCGCACAAGNTAACGGTCNAGGTANANCATCTCGCCNTCAACCTTGGCACCCNCAGCTTTCCANTCGGCCAGGGCGATNTCATCCCGAAATTGCACGCCGACGTTTTCGAGGATGTCCATGGANGCGNCGTCNATCTTTTCGATCTGGTCGGNGGTCATTGGNTCNGTTAGNGGCAGCTTNCGCTTGAGCGGGGGCAGCATTTTGATGTCGCGGGTTTGACGCGCAACTTTGCGCGCGCCGCGCCCACGGCGGACAGTCCCTACTGCATNAACACTCATGCCACGTTGTCCCCGTCGGCGGGATCGNTCAGGTCGATCCAGATTGTCTTGACTTCTGTGTACTGGTCANGGGCATGCAACCCGTTGTCGCGCCCGCCAAAGCCAGANTGNTTGTAGCCGCCNAACGGTGTGGCCATGTTNCCTTCGCCGTAGCAATTCACCGTCACCGTNCCAGCCTTGATGTCGCGGGCCGCACGGATCGCACTGCGACCACCGCGCGAAAACACCGACGCTGCAAGGCCATAATCNGTGTCATTGGCGACCTGCACCGCTTCATCATTACTNGCNGCGGTNATCACACAAAGCACAGGNCCAAAGATTTCGTCGCGCGCGCGCGGGTCGTCGGCTTTGACCTCGAAAATCATCGGGGACACGAAAGGTCCATCGCCGATGTTGTCCAGAAAGCTTCGCACTTTGGCACAATGCTCCGCATCAATCAATGCTCCGATGTGNGTGGTGGGATCAAGCGGATCGCCNACTTTCCAATCGCGCAGCCGCGCATTGATTTTTTCAAGTAANGCNTCTTTCACGCTGGTGTGTACAATCAACCTAGACGTCGCAGAGCAGTTCTGCCCCGCATTCCAGAACGCCCCATTGACNACATGTTCAGCCACGTGATCTAGGTTCTGCGCATCGTCGAACACCACAGCGGGGTTTTTGCCGCCGCATTCCANAACTACCTTCTTNAGGTTGCTATCGGCCGCATAGTGCAAGAAACGGCGGCCGGTTTCAGTTGACCCCGTNAAACTGACCATATCNACGTCCATGTGNCGGCCTAGCGGTTCCCCGACCGATGGCCCGTCACCGGGAAGAACTTGAAGAACGCCGCGCGGGATACCCGCCTCGTGCGCTAATTCTGCAACGCGCAGTGCGGTCAGGCTAGTCTGTTCGGCGGGTTTCACGATGACAGAACAGCCAACTGCCAGTGCCGGACCAATTTTCCATGCCAGCATCATCAGCGGAAAGTTCCAAGGCAAAATGGCCGCGACTACACCCACAGGTTCGCGCACGATTATTCCCATTGCGCCGTCCCCAGTGGGGGCTGTTTTGTCATAGATCTTATCGGCAGCTTCCGCGTGCCACTTGATGCAGTGGATCGTCTCAGGCAGATCAATCGTTTCGCAGTCAAGAATTGGCTTGCCGGACTCCACGCTCTCCATCACCGCCAGTTCGCGGCGNTTACGTGTGATCAACTTGCACAGTCGGATCAGTACATCCTTGCGCGCATCNGGGTCCATTTTGGACCAACGACCTTGGTCAAACGCNTCCCGCGCTTTGGTGACCGCCAGNTCCACATCAGTTGTATCTGCNGTAGAAATCTGCGNGATCTCGGCACCTGACGCAGGGTTGGTCGTTGCCATCATTGGCCCNTTACCACGTTGGTATTTGCCGTCGATGAACGGACTGCGTGGCGGGTCTAATGCCTCCGCGATGGCAGAATATTCGGCGTGTGTAAGTANGTTGGTCATGTATTCGCCCCCTTGATGNNGGAAATCGCTGTGTTCATGGTACGGATCACCTCNGCCAATTCGCGTTTGTCGTCTTTATTNAGGGGTTGCAGCGGTTTGCGCGGCGGACCCNCATCAATGCCGCGTAATGTCAGNCCGTATTTGATGCACTGNACAAATTTNCCACCNTGTTCGAGGACGCGCATNAAAGGCAGCATGGCGGACATGATCGCNCGCCCTTTTTTGAAATCACCTTCGAGTACGCAGGCCTCGTAAAGCGCAATATGCGCTTCGGGAGCAAAGTTTGAACCTGCGCAGACCCAAGACCGCGCGCCCCANGCGAAGAATTCCAACGCTTGATCATCCATGCCACAGGACAAGGCGATATGCGGGTAGTCGCGCGCCAGCATGTGCAATCGGTTGATGTCGCCAGAACTTTCCTTGATTCCNCAGAAGTTGGGNGAGCGGCCCAANCGGTCCAGACACTCCTCNTCCATNTCGACCGACATCCGGCCNGGGTAGTTGTACAGCATCACAGGCAGGTTCGCGGCGCGATCCACNGCCAGCGCATGCAGCGCGATTTCACGCCCCGTCGGATAGGCGTAGGGCGGTGTNGNAACCAACAAAGCATCCGCGCCTGCCGCCTTTGCNGCCTTGGCGTACATNATGCTGTCTTCGGTCCGGATTGCGCCCGTTCCCNTGANCATCGGCACGCGTCCNTTAATCAGACCCGCGCNGCGCGTCATCATCTCNAGCCGNTCNTCNGGGGTNTGNGCGTANTATTCGCCNGTGGANCCNGCNACGACNATNCCGTGCACNCCTGCNGCGATCAAATGCTCGACCGTTTCCACTAGGGCGGCTTCATTCAAAGAGAAATCTTCGTGATATGGCGTCACGAGAGGGGTGTAAATGCCTTCAAATTGCATTGCGGTGATCCTTGAGAGAAATGACATCAATAGGCAGCGGATCAGGGCGCACGTAACGTTCCATCCGGTCACGGCTCAGATCCCAATGTTGGAGTGTGAGGTCGATCGCCAGAGCGCCTTCGTCAGCCTCAATGGCCGCAATCATAGCGTCGTGCTGTTCGATAGCTTTGAGCACCAGCATGGTTTCTGCAGGTGCGGCAGGGCGATAAAACGTTTGGCTCATGCGGGTATGATCAATCTGCAACCGCGCAAGAGAGGCCAATAAATAGGTGTTTGAGGCCATATAACCGATAATGGCGTGGAACGTGTGATTGGCGAGGGCGGCCTCTGCCGCATCAGATGACTTTGCCGCCTTGGCGAAACCTATCTGAGCTTGTTTTAGTGCACCCAATTGCGCACTTGTGCGGTGCTCGCAGGCCAAATGCGCAATATTGGCGTAAACCATCGGTGCCGTCTGGAAAAAGGTACGTAGGACGTCAATGTCCATAGACGCCACCTTGGCGCCACGGTTCGCACTCATCACAACATAGCCTTCGCCCTGAAGGCGCTGCAGCACCTCTCGCAGTGGCGTGCGCGACATGTTGTAATAGCCTGACAAGCCTGCCTCATCGAGATCATGGCCTGGTTCGAGGTCAGTTGACAGAATTCGGCGACGTAAGTCATCCAAACAGTCAGTTTTCGTAAAGTGTTTCATTTGTGAATCCAAAAATTGTATACAATTTGTATGCACAAAGGAAGTCTGTCAACCCATGTGATCTTATGATGCCCAGAAAACTAGTCTGAGCAGTCGTATTTAATTAGTAATGAAACACAACTTTGTGGGTAAGTTATTTGCCAACATCTGCAAAGCGGTCATTTAACACCGCACAGCATTCTACCCTTTGGGCTCCTAATTCACATTCGCTCAAGTNGCGGCATTTGCATAAATGGGCCCAAAACTGCCATTCGCTGCGATTTGATTTAATGTCCGCTTAAGGCAGAAAAACTTGCAATAGGTAACTAAATTCATCGTCCTGAAACTACAACTTGAGCCCAACATGACCAAGTGGTCCCAAAAGCGGTCCCNATAAATGGTCCAACCCACTGTTANCATNTAATTTATTCAGAAAAAGTAGNGAAAATGGCGCACCGGGTATGCAACCAAANTNAGTNAAAGGTTGTTTATTTTCAATAGCTTATTGAGCTTCNATTTTGGAAAAGCGGTNCCAAAAGCGGTCCTGGCCGCATAATATCACCGTACCTTTCATTTACCCAATTCATTCGGCCTTCTGGATGCCATCATTTACTATGTCTAAAGTTATTAAGTCTTAAAAAGAGTCATAGTAAAATTTCATCCGAATAAACACAGCATCGCTTTTCTGGAAACTTCATCCAAGCTTTACCAGCCGGCACAGCAATATCTCTATGAACTTTAGCCTTGATTGAACTTTTACCGTACCTTGCTGACACAAGTTGAAAATTACCAAAATCATATACCTTATCAATCGCAACAGAAATACAATTTTTTTTACCTTTATCATGTAATTCTACAAATTCAGACCGTATACCAAGCTTGATATTTTTCGACTTTACTTTAGAGAGATCAGTTTCTGTTGAAATTACTGTTTCGCCGATGGAAACCACATTTTTTCCCTTAATTTCTGCCTGAAGCATATTCATTGCAGGCGATCCTATAAAATAACCCACAAAAGTAGTTTTGGGGCGTTCAAACAATTCTAAGGGGGTCCCTACCTGAACAATTTTGCCGTGATCCATTACTAATATATTCTCGGCAAAAGTCATAGCCTCATTCTGGTCATGGGTAACATAGATTAAGGTTGATTTATAAAGTTCATTTATCTCTTTTAATCGTCTTCTAAGACGAAACTTTAGATCAGGATCTATTACAGTAAGAGGCTCATCCATTAGTATTGCAGCAACATCTTCTCGCACAAGACCACGGCCCAAAGAAATCAATTGTTTTTGATCAGCAGTCAGTTTGGTTGCTCTTAGATCAAGCAGATCTTCCAACCCAAGGGTCTGTGCAACTTGATCGACTTTCTTGCTAATTTCGTCTTTTGAGTAGTTGCGACATAAAAGTGGAAATCCCAAATTCTGAGCGACAGTCATAGTATTGTAAATAACCGGAAACTGAAAAACTTGAGCAATATTTCGTTCTGAAGTTGAAATATTTGTTACGTCAAGTCCATCAAAATTTAAAGAACCTTCAGATGGTTTAACCAATCCAGACATAATATTAAGCATAGTGGTTTTTCCACAGCCTGAAGGACCTAAAACCGCGTAGCGCCCGCCATCTTTCCAGATCAAATTACATTTTTTCAATGCATATTCAGGCTCTTCTACTGATGGAGTGTAACTGTGCGCTACATTTTTTAATTCTATTTTAGCCACGAGCCGGCTCCTTAAACGGTGAGGCAGCTAAATTTTCATCAAGTCCAAAAGCATATAGTTTTTGACTATCTAAATGAAGATTAACCTTTTCTCCCACATTGAAATTCTTTACTAAATCTAGCTGCCCGACCAAAGATACATCTTCATTTTTCGCGTGCAAAAATGTTTCAGATCCACTAATTTCGGCTAATTCTACATTAAATGTGTAACCTTTTTGATCTAATGCTATATCGCTGGCGCGTATACCGAACGTATATTGACCAGATGCTAGGTTTCTAAAGTGTATCGGAACATCAAAACTCATTTTTGAATTTATTATGACTTTTGAGTCCGCTATTTCCCCAGACAACAAATTCATTGCAGGATCATTGGTTATTTCGGCTACTCGCGTAGTTGCTGGGTTTTCAAAAATCTCACTGGCTGGACCCTGTTGAAGAATACGACCTTCATCTAACACGATAGTCTCTCCACCAAGCTGCATTGCCTCCATAGGGTCAGTACTAGAGTAAATCAAAATACTATCAGAGGAATATTCTGAGGTGAAAATTTTACTAAATTCTTCACGTAATTGTTCCCGAAGCTTGTAATCTAGGTTTACAAGCGGTTCATCCAAAAGCAAAATTTTAGCCTGTTTGGCCAAAGAGCGCGCGAGCGCAACGCGTTGCTGCTGCCCACCTGAAAGCTCTTGAATTCTTCTGGACTCAAAACCCTTCAACCCTACTCTTTCGATTGCATCTGATACTCGCAATCTTAATTCATTGTCTGAAATCGCTCTTTGCCTAAGAGGAAATGCGACATTATCATATACATTGAGATGTGGGTAATTGATAAATTGCTGATACACCATCGCAATATTCCGCTTCCAAACAGGAATACTACTTAAGTCTTTGCCTTCAAATAGAACTCGACCTGAGTCAGGTTTTATCAGACCCACTATGGTTTTTAGTAATGTGGTCTTTCCTGAAAGAGTTCGACCCAACAAGGTGTAAATCTCACCCTTCTTCATACCGAAAGACATACAATTCAGGTGGAACTCAGAACTTGGCTGGTACACTAATTCTTTTGCAAGTAGGTCCATCTTATTTCAAAGCTCCAGATAAATTACCTTTTGAAAGGTACCGTTCAACAATGAAAGCCACGACTATTAAAGGGGCTACTGAAACCAATGCTGATGCTGATAAACTCCACCACGGTGTTATAGACGAATTCAAAGCTACGATTGCAACTGGTAAAAGCTGTACCTCGGTAAAGGTTAAAATAAATGCAAAGAAAAAGTCTGTCCAACCAAATATCATGCAGAACATTCCAGCCACAACGAGGCCCGGGATAGAGTTAGGAAGGACTACTTTATAGAACGCTTGATAAGGGTTACAGCCATCTATTAAAGCTGTCTCATCAATCTCTCTCGGTACTTTGTTAAAGAAATCAACCATTATCCAGACTGCAATTGGCATCAAAAGAACAACATAGACCATTACCAGACCAAGCATACTGTCCAGCAATCCCAATTTCCCTAACATTATAAAAAAAGGAATAGACAGAACGATGGGTGGCATAATTCTCTGAGAAATAAAAAAGAAAGTTATATCACTATTTTTGATAAAACCCGCTTTAAACGTAAATCTTGACAACGCATATGCCGCTAAAGTTCCGAGAAAAATACTAACAAAACTTGCCGAGCAAGTGACCGCAATACTGTTGAAGTAAGGCTCAACTATGTTGACGCCTCCTTGAGCTGGCGACCGCAATAAAACCTTCCATCCTTCAAGTGATGGTTCAAAATCTACCCATGGGATATAAGTCGCTCCACCTGTGACGGAATTGAAGTCCTTAAATGATGTTGAGAGCGCCCAGAGAAAGGGAGCAACCACAAACATGGACCATAAGCCAATAAAAAGATATTTAAGTGTAATATATATTTTTCGCATAATTAGTTATCCCGGATCATTAACCGAACCAGTACTTTTGCAATGATTGTCAGGCTAATGATCATTATTATTAGATAGGTAAATGACAGAGCCGCGGAGTAACCAAATTGGAATTCACGGAGCCCTTTTATGAAAATGTAAAAACTGGAAGTCTCGGTAGCTGTACCAGGACCGCCCGAAGTCAATACGTAGACAGTATCCATTATTTTCGAGGCTTCGATTAATCTAATTATGATGGCCCCGATGGAAATAGGGGCCATTAATGGAAAGGTTACATATATGAATGTTCGATATGGCCCAGCACCATCAATTGATGCTGCTAAGTAGGGCTCTTTTGGCAAGGACAGAAGGCCGGCCAACAAAAGAAGAAACATGAATGGTGTCCATTGCCAAACTTCTACTATTATCACCGTAATTTTGGATAGTATTTCACTACTGAGCCATAAAGGGTTCCATCCAAATATATTTAAAAAATCATTAACAGGACCTAATGACTCGTGGAAAAAAGTTTTCCAAATAACTGTCATAATCACGGGAGTGGTCATCATTGGTATTAGAAAAAGCACCCGAAAAAAACGTTTGAATGCGATGTCTTTCCATACCATTAGGGCTAATGCGAAACCCAAAACATACTGCAATGTTACAGTAGTCACAGACAAAAAGCTCAAGCGGCCAAAGGCCTCCCAAAACCTACTGTCTTCTTGAAAAATACGAAAATAATTTTCTAACCCCACATAATCTAAACCAGGGAAAAAGCTATCCCAGCTCGACATACTCAGTCTCACCGTAAATCCAACAGGAAAGATAAGTATTCCAATTAAAACTAGGAGACCGGGCAGAAGAAATAGATATTTATGTTTGAAATTCATGACTTATGACCAACTAAAAATTTCGAATATGAATTTCGGGCGCCTCTCTGAAGAGACGCCCGAGGCCACCAAGTTAGGGTGATTATTTAAGGTTATCCTCTAAAGCTACGCCAACAGCGTAAGCTTCGCGGATAGTATCTGCACCAATACGTTTGGTGATTTTACGCCATTCATCAGCAACTTCATCCAGCGCATCCTGCGGTGACATCTGTCCAGCCAACGCTTTTGCTGCACCTGTTGCCAAGGCACTATTGAATTGGAACACACCTGGAACGCGTAATGGGAATACACGGTTGGTGCTTTTTTCTTCCATCTCAATTAAGGTTTCAGAATATTCTTTAGCAATTTGCTCATCCCAACCCTGACGTTCTACATATATTTCTGGNACAAAGTCAGACTTTTTAAAGGGATTAACACCAAAGCGNCCAATTGCTATATCAGCTTGGTGATTNGCATCATTTGCNAAGAANCANAGATAATCAAAAGCCATTTCATGGTTTTTACTTTTCTTNGCAACAGCTGCCGCCCANCCCCAAACAATGNAAGGTGCTTGGTTATATGNTTCTTCCCATGNCCCAGATACTCTGTTCCAGACACGATCTGANCCTGGAAGTGGCGCNGCACCAACTTTATTTTTNATTGGGCTACCGTCTTCCATNGCCGCCACAAAAGCATCGTCCCAAGANAAACTAAAAAGTGTTTGNCCACCGCCAAAAGAATTGATCTCGTCACCTANNCCAAAATTGATGCCACCCGGGGGTACGTACTTAGTAGCTTCCACCCAGTCAGTAAGNGCTTCAACAAAACCNGGACCATTGATCAAAGGCTCCATTGTTTCAAGATCAAAGAAAAATCCACCNGGCGTNCGTGGGTTCTTNGAGTATGCTACTGAACGGCTGTAGAANGCNGCATACATNAGATCATCTTTTTTCATGACTTCTGCTGAACCGTACTCCAGCTCTCCATCATTNTCCCAATCCCAACCGTTGAAGAAAGCAGCTATTTCAGCATACTCCTTCCATGTTTGTGGAACACGAAGNTCTTTTCCAGTTTCAGCTTTGTATTTNGCCTGNTACTCNGGATTATCGATCACATCTTTNCGATACTTCAAGTAGTGTCTATCACCATCGATNGGATATTGGATCATTTGACCATCCCANGANGCAACATCAATATGGCTCTGTGTAACGTCTTTCATCTGACGCATTTCCACATACTTTGCTGGGACCGGCTCCAGGTACTGCATCCAATCTCGAATAAAGTTGGAAAATCCAAANACAATGTCATAGGGTGCTTGACCGGCCTGAAATGGAACCATCGCCTTAGAGTACAAGTCACCAGCTGGTGTATGTATCACATCCACTTCGGCACCAGTAAGTTTACTGAATTGTTCCGCGTGTAAAGCAGTAGGCTCACCCATAACTGGGACGGCATGGGTATTAATTGTCAATTTTTGACCGGAATAATCTTTCTTTGACATACTNTCATAAGAGCACTCTCCCGGAATATCTCCTGTATTCTTGATATGTGGAAACATATCACTCCATTTGTCAGCATGCGCAGCTCCTCCAAGCATAACACTTCCCAACAAAATGGCTGTTAGTTTGGTTAATTTCATAAAAGGTTCCTCCCTCTCTAAGTTTACGGCACAAGGACGCCACGTCCTTTAACCAGGCCATTGTTTAAATCTTGCAGAGCTGAGTTTGCGTTCTCTAAGCTATATTCCTGGGTAGCCAGATCGACTTTTCCGCTATCAGCCAATGCCATGAGCTCTGTAAGTTCAGCCCAAGTACCAACAAGATTTCCGATAATATTTTTTTCTGTTGTGATCATTTCGAAAGCACTGACATTTATGTCTTCGCCATAACCAATCACGTAGTAGCTGCCCATATCGCGGGTCATTGCTAAACCTTTGGCAGTCGTTCCTCTCTCAGCAACGAAATCCAAAACCGCCTCTGCGCCAAGTCCCTTGGTTATTTCGAGTACTTTTTCAACTTCGTTGCCATCAGCTTTTACAAGCGCATCAGCGCCACATGTCTCCGCCAAGGCCAAAGCATTGTCAGAAGGATCAACAACAATTATTTCTGCTGCACACATTGCTCGCAGAACTTGGATACCAATNTGACCTAATCCACCTGACCCAATNACTACACACTTTTCNCCNGGCAATAAATGGCGGGATGCCTTCTTTGCAGCACGATAAGCTGTTAAACCCGCATCAGCATAAGGTGCAACTTCTTTTGGAGCTAAAGTGTGAGGTAGCTTTACGATATTTCTCACAGAAGTCTTTAAAGCTTCAGCATATCCTCCATCACAGCTCACGCCAGGAAATGATGCATCCTCTCCATGCATATCGTGCCCACGTCTACAGGCAAGGCATGTTCCACCAGTAATTTTNGGATGNACTATGACTGGATCACCCTTTTTNAAGCCTTGAACCTCTGATCCAANATCTTCGATCCAACCTGCATTTTCGTGACCCATTATNAGNGGAAGAAGTTTTCCATCCGCATCCGTAGCCTCTCTCCAAACGCCCTCNATGATATGTAGATCTGTTCTACAAACTCCGGCACCACCTATTCTAACTATTACTTCACTGGCTTTTTCGATTTCTGGGTCTGGAACATTTTCCATACTGACCCATGACGACGCAGTGAGATGATCATCATAAGCTTTCAAAACTTGTGCTTTCATACAGTCTCCTCCCTGAAAAATTTTGTAGAAGNATGAGTATGCCGACGGGCTTTAACAATTTTAAAAAGTGTTCAGAAAATGGACTCTTTGCTCTTTTAGTGTTCACTTTTTGAACAGTAAGGCTGGTTGAGGACCAAAAATTGATGCTATATAAATTATTGGGGGAGAAAAGTATGCTCGAAACTAGTTGGGAGTACGAGAGTGCTTCAAGAAAAATCAATGGANCATCAGGTGTACTGGCGTCTATTTCNGAGAGTTGGAGCCGTTGCCGTGATTTCGGACTACGAGCTGCAGGAACTCCACAAGAAATAGTTTTGAGCGAAGAAAAATTTAAGGTTGTTTTAGAAAAGAACGAGAGTATACGAAATTTTGTTCTACCAGAATTAGAGCTTTTATATAATCAAATAGCTGGCACAAACTTCATGGTGGCCTATGCCGATGGCGGCGGCATAGTACTGGATTCNATACAAGACCACGATTTCAAGGCCGGTGAAGGCGGTAAAGCTGTAATCCCCGGCTCTGTATGGATTGAAAATCATAGAGGCACTAACGCCCTCGGACTTGCAATTCATACCAGGAGGCCATCGATAGTCACTGGCAANGACCATTTTTTTCACAAACTTGATGACTTATCATGTTTTGCGGTACCAATTTTTGATCATGAAGAAACACTGCTTGGAGTAATAGATGCGACCTCCAATGCAAAAGCTAGAAATGACCATACATTGGCCTTAGTNAAGCTTGCTTCAAAAAATATAGAAAACAGGTTATTTACTGAACGGTTTTGCGACTCAATAATCTTAACGTTTCATGCTCGCCAAGAATATCTCCCGACAACGAGTGCCGCAATGTTGGCCATTGATGAGTATGGCTTTATTGAGGGAGCAAATGCTAATGCAAAATCTGTTCTCAGCGGCTTAGATGTAAGCCGTCAACAACATTTNGGAGAGATATTCGACGTTCAATTTTTTGACGTGATAGACAAACTNAGATCAAACGAAATTATTTCAATTAAAGATCGNTTGGGTGCNGTTGTATTTATGCGAGCTCAACANTCGGTAAGTAAAAAGGTGATAAATTTAGAGGGCGACTTGCTAATTTCGAATGGTAAAGCTCAACCTCTCTCAAATGAAAAGCTATCTAGTAACCTTTTAAATGCCAGAGAGGCAACCAAGGCCACTACTGTATTTGATGATGAACTTTTAACAAAAGAAATGTTAGAAGCAAAACGTACTCTCGAAGTCGGCCTTCCAGTAACCATACTAGGTAGTTCAAGTACCGGTAAAACGGAAATTGCGAAAGAAATTAATAATCAAGCTTTTGGNAAGTCAAAATTTACTATTATTGATTGCATTCATTTAGATCCTGAATGTTTTGAAGCGCTTTTATTTGGAGAAAATGGAAAAATAGTTTTTTTTGACCACGATCAAACGAAGTCAGGTGAAGGAAAATTATTCCAAGCTCGTGGTGGCGTGGTGTTCTTTAAAAATGCACAAACCATTCCTGAAAATGTGCAAGACTTGATTTCCACTGCTATGGAATTTGAAGAAAAAAAGCGCGATAATTCAAATTTTCACACTATAAAGGGTTGGCTATTTTCTGCACCACAGGATTGGTTAGAGGGAGACAACTACAAATTTTCATCCAAGTTTGTGAATGCAATTCAGGGAAAAAAACTAACCGCACCTCCTTTGTCCCAGAGGTCAGACTTTGAAAAGTTAGCCATGTCCATTATTGCTTCCAGTTCTACGGATCATACTCTTTCACCAGTGGCCTTAAGAATTCTTAGGTCAAGCAGTTGGACTGGTAACTTTTCGCAGCTAAAGAAAGTAATACGTCTTGCAGTTTCTCAATGCTCAGAAAGGATAATTCGGCAGGAAATCACGGAAGCCCTAAGTTCATTTGTTAATGATGATTTACAGCCTTGTTCGAACTGTCACGGTTCCCCAGTCCGTTCTGAAACGTGCATTATGATACAACGAACTTGGAGCGATACAGGAGGTAATGTTAGCCTGGTATCTAGAAGACTAGGCGTTTCAAGAAATACCGTTTACAAACACGTGAAAAGTATTCAGTAACAAACTTATTATTTAGCTTCCTGGAAATGTGAAAATGTCCAGCTTTGACGAAATACAGCAAGAACTAACTAAGTGGTCCCAAAAGCGGTCCCGATAAATGGCCCAACCCACTGGTATCATTGAATTTATTCAGGAAAAGTAAGGAAAATGGCGCACCGGGTAGGATTCGAACCCACGGCCCCTTGATTCGAAGTCAAGTGCTCTA
>PAHS01000056.1 GCA_002711145.1 Marinovum sp.
AATTGAAATTACAAAAGTAAAGTATAGGACATTACTTTTTCAAGCAGTTGAGGAATTTGCAAACTTTAACGCTTCAGACTATTCACCAGATCTATCAGCCATAGCACAACGAAGAGCCCAAATATCATAACGAGCGTGATCTAACGGATTAAGTGCCGGAGAAGAAGCTATCATCCATCCATCAAAGAGATTTTTCTCCTCTGGTAATTCGCTTACTACTAGACGAACAAATGCATCTCCTACTGGGTTATTTAGAGGAAAACGACAATCTTTTAAGAACACTGATAAGCTTCCAAATTCTATAGTATCCCCAGAATAGATTGGAATATCTTTTACCTTTCCACTTACTTTATCCAAACCTCTCAAGATCGCTCCATCAGCGACTTCTGTTTTTACTTCCTGCGACACCAAAAAACTTGGAAAGAAAAGATTAAAAATAAAAAACCAAAGAGCTGGTTTGTTCATTATTCATCCTTGCCAGTGACAAACTTCATAAGTAATGAAATAAAATTAACTGCACCTTGGGTTTCGTCAAACTCTGAACCGTCCACCATGAAATCATAGGAGGCCCCTGGCAATATCTCCACAAAACTTCCTCCCAGAAGTCCCTCAGATGATATAACTGCAGCGCTATCATCTGGCATGTTGTAGTCTAGCTTAATGGATAAACGAGCAATGGCTTGAAACGTTTCTGGGTCTAAAATCAAATTAGAAACACTTCCAATTTTTACCCCTGCTAATCGTACATCTGTTCCTACCGTGATACCTTCTGCCGACCTAAACTTAGCATCAACTGAATAATGATCTGCTCCAAAACTTACGTCTGAAAATTTCCAAAGAAAAGCAGCAAATAAAATTGCAACACCCAGTACTATTGCCCCAATTACCGTCTCCGTTACATTCCTAGACATCACTATAGTCTCTTATTTCACTGTGGGTTCCATGGTTCATAATCGCTAGTGTTCTGAGCTTTTAAGCTACGCATTGATCCAGAAGGTGCATAAGCTGCAGCAGACCCTGTTAAATTCTCCTGATGGGGTTTTTCCCATTTCTTTCTTTTAATTACTTCTTCNGAGGGCGGGTTATCATAAGTTTTATGAAGCCATCCATGCCATTCTGGACTGACCCTACTAGCCTCAACCTCACCATTATAAATCACCCATCTACGTTTATTCTGACTATCACGAAAATATGAATTGCCCTGTTCATCCTCACCAACTTTAACGCCTTTTCTCCAAGTAAAAATCTGCGTTCCAATAGTTTGGCCATTCCACCAGGTGAATATTCGTAAAAAGAAATTTCCTAGTCCCATAGAATTCTCCAGCAATATTTTGCCACTTATAAATTAATTCAAGCAATAAGATCTATTTTGCTTATTGTTTGGTCAACTCGCGCTAGCGGGCTCTTTCTGTTTATCTGCGTAAATCATGAGAGGCTTTGCTTCAACTGAGGTTATTACCTCGTCATTGATTACTACTTCGCTAACCTCTTCCATACCAGGTAAGTCAAACATGGTATCAAGTAGTATGTTCTCTAATATAGAACGCAATCCACGGGCACCTGTTTTTCGTTCAATGGCTTTTTCGGCTATTGCCTCAAGAGCATCGTCAGTGAAAGTAAGTTTTGTATCTTCAATCTCAAAAAGACGTTGATATTGTTTAATCAAAGCATTCTTAGGCTGTGTTAAAATCGTAACTAATGCAGGTTTATCCAAATCCTCTAAGGTCGCAAGAACTGGCAAGCGCCCCACGAACTCTGGAATAAGTCCAAATTTCAATAGATCTTCTGGCTCTAATTGCTTGAAAACTTCTCCAATACCACGGTCATCGACATCACGTACATCAGCGCCAAAGCCCATAGCACTGCCTTTGCCTCGTTGAGAAATGACTCTATCTAAACCCGCAAAAGCCCCACCACAAATAAATAATATGTTTGTGGTATCCACTTGTAAGAACTCTTGCTGTGGGTGTTTTCTTCCACCTTGAGGCGGTACGCTTGCTACAGTACCCTCCATTAACTTCAATAGAGCCTGCTGAACACCCTCACCCGAAACGTCTCTTGTAATTGAGGGATTTTCCGATTTCCTTGTGATTTTATCTACTTCATCAATATAGACTATACCTCGTTGAGCACGTTCAACATTATATTCTGCTGACTGAAGCAGTTTTAATATTATGTTCTCAACGTCTTCCCCAACATACCCAGCTTCTGTTAATGTAGTCGCATCCGCCATTGTGAATGGAACATCCAATATGCGTGCTAAAGTTTGGGCCAACAATGTTTTACCACAACCAGTAGGACCAATAAGAAGAATATTTGACTTTGAAAGTTCGATATCACTGGCCTCAGAGGAATGATTCAGTCTCTTGTAATGATTATGCACAGCTACCGATAGGACGCGCTTGGCCATCTCTTGGCCGATAACGTAATCATCCAAAACATCACAGATTTCTCGCGGTGTTGGAACTCCATCTGTTGACTTTAGCCCAGTTGCCTTGGTCTCCTCACGAATTATGTCCATACATAATTCTACACATTCATCACATATGAANACGGTTGGCCCTGCAATAAGCTTTCTGACCTCATGTTGGCTTTTTCCACAGAAACTGCAGTAAAGGGTATTTTTGCTATCTGAACCTGACCGAGACGACATTTTNATCCTTTCAAAGCCCTAAAGTTCTATTATTACTGCCTTTATTTCCAACTAAAGTCTAAGATACTCAATAGAAAGCTACAATGCTAATTTAACATTTTATAAAGAGATGTTGTATTATTTTTCATCATCAATGGTACGCTTTGTTACGATCTCATCGATCAATCCCCAATCCTTAGCATCTTCAGGCGACATAAAGTTATCTCGCTCAAGAGCACTCTCAACTGTCTCATATTTTTGCCCCGTGTGATGAACATAGATTTCATTCAAACGTTTTTTTAGCTTTAAAGTTTCCTCTGCGTGGATCATAATATCGGTCGCCTGCCCTTGATATCCGCCGGATGGTTGGTGGACCATTACTCTACTATTTGGCAAAGAAAACCGCATACCCTTCTCACCTGCAGTCAGCAAAAGTGAGCCCATCGACGCCGCTTGTCCTATAACAAGTGTAGAAACTTTGGGCTTTATATATTGCATTGTATCATAAATTGACAAACCTGATGTCACTACACCACCCGGGCTGTTTATATACATGCTTATATCTTTAGTTGGGTTTTCAGCTTCGAGGTGTAAAAGCTGCGCTACCACCAAAGTGGACATTCCGTCATGAACTGGGCCACTTATAAATATTATTCGTTCCTTAAGTAGTCTTGAAAAAATATCGTATGCTCTTTCGCCACGACTAGTTTGTTCGACCACCATTGGAACCAGGTTGTTCATATAAACTTCAATTGGATCTTTCATGTATTCTCCGCCTGTTATTTGTTCTTAAGTTCATTTATCGTTCTAGTATCAGAGATCAACAGCTGCAATAGCACAAGCTTAAAAGATTTTATGAAACCTCTAGTTTTCTAAGAATTACTTTAGAACAGCAGTAATAATTCCTTCAGAAAAAGCAGACCTTTAAACTTCAATTGAAATCTGCCCAAATGCTTCTACCTATACTAGCTGAAATATTTTACGAGCTTAAATGAAAAAATTTAATTTTATACCAACTAGGGCGGCAGGCCTGGAGCGCTTAAAGATATTTTTGCCATCAGCCGGAAACGATTATGCAGCTTTAAGAAACTATGATCTAGGTCAAAATAATCACACCAATGTGTCTATGCTTTCTCCCTATATCCGTCACAGATCGTTAACAGAAATTGAAGTTCTAAAATCAGTTCTTTGTTATCATTCGAAAAAAAGTTCAGAAAAGTTTGTNCAGGAAGTGTTTTGGCGAACATACTGGAAAGGTTGGTTAGAAATGCGGCCAACGGTTTGGGCAGCTTATCAATCGAAGCTAAATAGGCTTAGTGATGACCTCAAAACCCAATCTGGTTTTCGGAAATCCTGGGAAAATGCCTGTCAGGGGGAAACTGGTATAGAGTGCTTTGATAGCTGGGCAAAAGAGTTGTTTGATACAGGTTATCTGCATAATCACGCAAGAATGTGGTTTGCTTCTATTTGGATACANACTTTGAAACTACCTTGGGAGCTTGGAGCAGATTTCTTTCTACGCAACTTGTTGGACGGAGATCCTGCNTCAAATACGCTAGGTTGGCGGTGGGTTGGTGGAGCCCAAACCGTAGGAAAGACTTATCTTGCTTCTACACAAAATATTCAGAAATACACAAAGGACCGATTTTCACCAACAAACTTATCACCAACCCCCANAATGATATCAGGCAGTGAAAACCCAGAACGGAAGCCAATTTCATTCGATCAAATTCCGTGTAAATCAATTAATTATGCAGTTTTACTGCATTCTGAGGATATGGATTGGTCCGTTTTGAAAGAGTTTTTCCCAAATGCGTTAAAAATATTTTGCCTTCTTCCAAATAATGATCCCAACCCATTAATTTCATCTAATTTACAACATAATTTTAAAAAAACATTACTGCAGGACTCTTTGAACCGTTGGGAAGACAAACTAGGGCCCGTTAATTTAATTGAGAACCTCGATGGCTTACAAAACGAAGCCTTCGACTTCATTTACACAAATTATATCCCAATTGGNCACACAAGAGATCTTGTAGAAAGCTACAAATTTAAAAATACAGAGATCATTAAAATAGCAAACAGCTTTGACCTCAAAGCGTGGCCATTCGCAACACATGGTTTTTTCCGCTTCAAAGAGCAAATAGATAACTTATTANCCCAGCTAGATTAATAGAATTACAAGAATTCATANCANAAAANAGAAATTANTGTNTNTATNNAACCCCCAACNAANATTGGGGNTTNNANCATTTNTNTNTTGTTCAGCCAAACATATCCGCTGTGATACCTGAGTACCAACCTATAGATTCTTCATAGGTTGCTTTTCGTAGATCTGCTGACTCACCAGTTTTACTTACAAATCCGTCTATTTTTGCAATTTTCTCATCAGTTGCTTCGTATGTAGCACCAACTTTCACGCCGTCATTTGTATCAACAAGTGACCAACATGTATTTGAGAATTTAGCAGGAAATACCTTCGAACCTGTTAAAGCGCCTCGTACTGCCATAGCAGCCACTTTAGCCTGAGAGTTTGCTGAATATCCCGATTTAGGCATATCACCTTGTGCACAAGCATCACCTAGAACATGAATATTCTCATCGATCCGACTTTGCATAGTATGTCCAGAGACTGGCGCCCAATTTCCTTCAGTTATACCAGCAATCTCACAAATTCTACCAGCCTTCATAGCGGGGATAACGTTACAAGCATCAACCTTAGTAACTTCACCATCGATTGTCACAGTCATCGCGCCAGGGTCGACTGAAACATTACCTCCACCAAATTCAGAGCCAATCCAATCGATCATTCCAGAATAATGACTACCCCAACCTTCTTGGAATAAACCCATTTTTGAGAATTTGGGCTTTGGATCTGCCACAATAATTTTTGCTGTTGGATTTGACGCCTTCAGTAAGTGAGCAGTCATTGATACTCTCTCATAGGGCCCTGGAGGGCATCGATACGGATTAGGTGGCGCGACCATTGCGAATACGCCGCCTTGAGGCATGGCCTCAATCTGTGCTTTTAAAAGTTCTGTTTGCGATCCAGCCTTATAAGCATGGGGCATTTTGTTTTGGGCATTTATGCTCCAACCATCTACTGATCCATCAATAAAATCGATGCCGGGCGATAAAATTAAACGATCATAGTTTAAAGTTGCGCCACCAGCCAAACTGACTGTCTTTGACCCTCGGTCGATCCCTACCGCCCAGTCATGTACAACATTTATTCCATACTCAGTTGCAAGGTTGCCGTAGCTGTGACCAATACTGTCTAAGCTTCTAAACCCGCCGATATATAGGTTAGAAAAAAAGCAAGTATAATAATTTCTTGTAGGTTCAACCAAGGTAACGTCTATAGCACCTTTACTGTCCTTAGCAATGTAGCGAGCCGCTGTAGCACCTCCCGCACCTCCGCCAACCACTACAACTCTTGGCTTTCCACTTGCCATTACTGTTGGGGCAGCCATTGCCGCAGCTATCGCTACGCCAGTACCTATAAAATTTCGTCTATCTAATTTCATGTTTTACCTCCCATTGAAAACATTATTTTAGTCCTTCAAAATAAATAGCCAGAGCGGCTATATCCTCATTTGATAGCCTGTTTGCCATCATTTGCATTACTGGATTTTTGCGTATTTTTTGTTTGTACGCGTGTAATGCTATAATTAAATCTTTTCTGTCCACTCCACTGATCAGTGGCACTCCAGGAGAAGAGCCCTTAACTTTGTGGCACGTTTTGCAATCACTGGCTAAATACTCACCATATTCAGGATCGCCCTCCAAATTCAGGATTTCGGCTGATAATTCAACTTCGTCTGAATGTACAAAACCTGAAAATAACCCAAAGATTAGTACTGTTGAAATTATTAATAGATACTTCAACATTCTTATAGTGAGTCCCTAGCTGGTTATTTATAGGTCTATTTCAGCAAAAAAGTCTCAATAGTTCAATGTATTTATTGCGTTATTCCTATTTATTATTGCGTCGCTAAGTAGTAACCGACCTTTCAATTGATTTTTCAATTAGCAAACCCCCACTTTACTATTACATTTAGACGGCCAATTCATGAGCCATCATCCTCCGGAGTAACGTCAAGAACACGTGCGCGCATTGTTACCTCAACCTTAAGTTTACAATCTTTCATACATGGATCTCCACTAAATAGTGGGTACTCCGTCACATCTCGATCATCAATTATAAAACCGTTTGCGTTAGGCATTTCCACGTCCAAGAAATTCTCATTTGATAACACAAACTCTTCATCTTCTATAATATCATTCGAATAAAGGATGTATGCCAGCATTGCGTACACGTCGTCGTCACTTAAGCTTTGTGCATATCCATATGGCATTGAACGATGAATATAATCCCATGCTGTTGAAAGGTGTGGCCAATAAGAACCTACAGTTTTGAGCGGATCTTCATCTGCCAGCGTACCTTCGCCACCGGCTAATTCTGGCCATCGATCTACACCCTCTGCAAAATCACCATGGCAAACGCTGCACTGTTCAGAGAATATTTCTTCCCCATAACTAACAGATCCTGAACCGACGGGAAGACCCGTTCCATCAGGTGCAATTTCTAAATCCCACGCAACTATCTCTTGCTTCAAGGCTTTCCTACCCAAACCCAGCGGGCCAGTTCCCTCTAATGGTGCATTTGCAGCGTTTGCCGCAGCGATAATACGTAAATCGAAATCATACTGCGCATTTACCGTTCGTGGATCAGGCGGTAATTTTGCAATATTTCTATCAGCAAAATTATATGCAAGAGCTAAGACAAAAATTACGCTTAAGCTCAATAGAAAAAATAAGTTACGAGACTTCGACATTTTCGACCTCACCACCTTTTTTTACCCACCACGTTTGAATACAGTTATTATGATAAATTGAATTAAGACCACGCACATTTCTAAGCTGCTCCTTGGACGGTTGCACATATCCTGTCTCATCATGTGCTCGGCTTTGCAGGAACATATCTTTTCCATTCCAATCAATATCTAAATAAAAACGCGTTAAAGCTTTTGTTTCACCAGGATTTGCCAATCGTGCACGAAACCAGTTCTCTCCACCATCGAGAGTGACATCAACGCGAGTAATGGCTCCGTGCCCGGACCAGGCCAAACCAGAAATTACTAATGGACCAGAACCGTGCTTTATAGGAGTTTGTGGGCTAGGAGATGTTATTACAGATTTAGCATCCATGACCCATGTCCACTTTCTAGATGTACCGTCGGCTAAAGTATCAGTATATTTGGATGTTTCTTCACGGCTTTCTATTGGCTGGTCCGTCACCTCAACACGGCGTAACCATTTCACCCACATATTGCCTTCCCATCCAGGCACAACTAGTCGAACAGGATATCCATGCTCTTTACGCAATGCTTCGCCATTTGCTTTAAATGCAACGAATACATCATCTAGAGCTTTTTCAATTGGAATAGAGCGACCATTGGATGAAGCATCAGCCCCTTCCACAAAGACCCATGATCCTTCGGGTCTCAGTCCCGCTTCATTAAGTAGAGTGCGCAAAGGGATACCCGTATATTCCATATTATGTATCATTCCGTGCGTAAATTGAGCCCCATTTAATTGTGCTCCCGCCCATTCCATTCCTGTGTTTGCAGCACATTCACAAAAATATACGTGGTTCTCTCGAGGAAACCGCTGTAAATCTTCGTAAGTAAACACCAACGGCCGATCTACCAACCCATTAATCATAAGTCGGTAGTCTTCTTTGGGAAGCTCGATAGCCCCTGAATGATTTCTTTCAAAAGCACAGCCCTGCGGAGTGATCGTTCCATCAAGAGCATGAATTGGTGTAAAATTAACTGAACTTATTGTGTCAGCGGTAAGCCATCCTACATTTCTTCTTACCACATCTGACTCAAAGTCTATTGGCATACCATATGGTGTTGCATCGACACCGTCGCCTGTAAATTGTGCCCATTCTTGCGGTTCGGTAATTAGTGGATCGCCTTCCATAGCTTTTACGGAAGTACCGGCAGTGAACGCTGCACTGCCCACAGCCACTGAACCTTTTAAAAAAGCTCGCCTTGTAGTTTTTTTCTTTGACATAATTTAAATTGACCTCCAGCCAATAATAAAGTGCCTTAAACACCTATGACCTGAACAGAATTATTCGGATTAACTTTTACACTACCATTTCGACGTATATAATTTTCGACAAGATCCCAAATCTGAGGCCCCTCTGTACCCTCGTTCACTGACGCCCATCCTGCCACAATATAAACTTTAGACGGATCAATCTTCTCACCAGTTTTCAGAAGTGTTAACTCACTTATCCGCTCACCCTGGGACTTGTTAATATCTATTCTATAACCCATTCCACCAATTCGAACCATGTCGCCTCCCTGCTGATAATAGGGATCTGGGTTGAAAAGATTATCTGCAACATCCTCTAGGATTATATGTATAAATTCGCCAGTCATTTCAGTCCGATAGACCTTCCCATAACTCATTGAAGTAACATTCCAAATATCTTCTCTTGTAATGTCTTGACCTGGCAAAATTGAGGGGCCCCATCTAACACCTGGAGACAAAGAAATATCTGCTTCGCGTTCTTCAATCATAGCCTGACAAATCAAATCGTCCCACGTCCCGTTAAAGTTTCCTCTACGGTATAACAAACCCTCAGACTGACCAATCACTTCAGACAATTGGTCTGCAAAGGGTGCTCGCTGGGCATTAATTAGGTCAGCTATATCCGGATCTGGTGTTATAACATCGGCAAAAATTGGGACTAGTTTATGCTTAAAACCTAACATCTGGCCGTTACGCACATCTAAATCAACTCTACTTACGAACTTACCGTTGGACCCAGAAGCAATAATTACTGTTTTGTTTACCAATACTGGCTCGGGAAGAGCATCGTGGGTGTGACCTGAAAGAATAAGATCAATCCCAGTAACAATACTGGCCATCTTTTTGTCCACGTCAAAACCATTATGAGATAATACCACAACAAGGTCTGCCCCTAGCCCACGAACCTCATCAACCATGGCTTGCATATTTTCATCTCGAATACCGAAACTGTACTCAGGAAACATCCAACCTGGATTAGCAATAGGCATATATGGAAATGCCTGACCAATTACCGCAATTTTTGACCCCCCCCTTTCAAAAAAAGTATAAGGCTTAAAATACTCTGCGGGTTCATCCCATTCAGCATCAAATATATTTTGACCAAGCGCAGGGAATGGAAGAGTATCAATTATTTCGTGTACTCTGTCAGAACCTAAAGTAAATTCCCAGTGAAACGTCATAGCTTCAGTATTCAAAGCATTCATAACATTTACCATATCTTGGCCTTGGGTATGATGACATGTATAAGATCCATGCCAAGTATCCCCACCATCCAAAAGAATAGCATCTGGTCTGTCAGCTCGAATAGCCTTTATTACAGTCGAAACTCTATCGAGCCCTCCTAAACGCCCATATTCTTTAGCAAGCGCAGAGAAGTCATTATAAGTTAGGGCGTAATGGGAAGGGCTTCCATCATTTATCCCATACATCTTGCGAAACTGGGCTCCTGTTATATGCGGGACTTGTCCAGTAGCGTTACCAACACCAAGGTTAATCTCTGGCTCACGGAAATATATTGGCTTTAATTGCCCATGTATATCAGTAATATGAATTAATGAAACATTTCCATAGGTATCAAATTTCAGGAGATCATCCTGAGTAAGCTTTTGTTGCGCAGCAAGTCTAGAGAAATTACCAAATCCTGAAGCGCCATATATTGCTGTTGTTGCCATTCCAACTTGTAAAAAATCGCGGCGTGATATCATTTATCTACTCTCTCAAAGCCAAATACATATTCGCATGTTTGAATTTTTAAACAAGCAGAAACCCCGGCATAAGTCTGCCGGGGTTTTATTTCCTTAGTTTCGAACTGATGGTGTTTCTATTGTCAAACCATTAGAACGAGATGCAACATAAAGCTCTAGAGCTTTGAATTCGTCACCACCCTCTTTGTAAGGGGTGGCACGAATATTCTTCATACAACCCTTAAAACGTCCGTGGATGGTATTTAATTTTGCATTTTTTAGTCTGTAAGTTGGAAAGCCATTAATCTGTCCCATGGATAAATGGTCAGCCCTTATCATATTGCCATAATTATCTTCATGGCAATTCGCGCAAGACATATTTAATTGACCTACACGAGTATAATATAAATCTTTGCCTTTATCCCAAGCGCTGGAAGCGGCGCCATCAATAGCGACATTAACAGTCATGCCTCTTGATTGCAGCCCTATTAGACCGATGATACCAGCCATATCACCTCCCGACCACTTCCACTTTTCAGCACCCATTCTTTCGGTACGGCAGCCGTTTACCAACTCAGGAATGGTTTCTAATTCCCCAGAACTATTAATTCTAGGCATAGAAGCTCGAAGACCTTTAAAAACCTCCGGAGATTCATGGCATGAAACGCAGGCCTTTCCCGCAGTTCCTTCTACTTTGCTGAAGGTATCAATTGCCTTGTCAATGAAGATAAATGCAGGATTGTCAAAATCATCCATCTGAAGTGCTTGCGTTTCATCCTTCCTAAAAACCCACCCAGAGAAAATTTCGTCAACATTCTCCATGTGCGCAGGTGC
>PAHS01000004.1 GCA_002711145.1 Marinovum sp.
CTGCGGATCATTATAAGGTGAAACATATATTTTTCCCTGCTCTTTTGCTAGCTTCTGCGCATGTTGCTCAGCAATTCCAGAGTCATTGGAATGCAAAATAGTTTCAACACCAAGTGCCTTAATTTTATCCAACTTCTCACGAGCTACTGTTTCAGGTAGTACGACAGTTAAATTGTGACCCGTTAACTTTGCAGCTGTTGAAAGGCCTAGGCCATGATTTCCCGATGAAGCAGTGATAGCTGGAATGTCGGTCGACATCGAGGTCAATTTTGACAGTGCGCCTCTAAATTTAAAGGAACCGGTTTTTTGGAAATTATCAGCCTTGTAATACAGCTCAGTTTTTTCTGTTAGCACCTGACGAGATGGAATGCATGGTGTAGGGCTCAACCAAGGCTTAATTCGACTATAGGCTGATACTGAGAGAGCGGCCTGTTGAAGTACTGTCGAAGATGCACTCATAAGTAATATCCTTTAATTCTATTTTCCAAATGCCGCGGCATCAATAATTCCACTTGTGATTGCAATATCTTGAGCGGCTATACCTGTAAGATCTGCAATAGTAATATCATTATCCGAGGTACGCCCCGCACAGCTATTAGACAAAATATTACCCAATTCTACTACCTTTTTTGACAGATAAGTATCATTAATAACCTGAAACTCACCATGGTTTAGTGACTGTGACATCATATCACAAACTAAAAGCGAGGCGGACTCAATTAAGCTTGTTGGCAATTCCTGCTTGCCATGAGTATCGGCTCCAATAGCCGTGACATGGGTACCCGGCCGCACTAAATTATCCCCAAACAAAAAAGATGTCGCAGGAGTTGTGGTAATTATAATATCTGCATGTGAAACTTCCTCGTCTAAATTTGTGGCAACATCAGCATTTAAATTGTGACTTCGAAGCTCTTCAACAAGGACTGTAACCGCGTTCTCATTTCTACCCCAAATATTGAAATTAAATGATCTTTCAGGCATCAACGATGCGAGGCATTTAGCTTGGAATTGCGCCTGAATACCAGATCCAATTATTAGAACTTTTTTCGCGTTTTTAGCTGCTAAAGCCTTGGTTGCTATAGCACCTCCAATGCCGGTCCTCATATCCGTGAGCCAACCTTCATCCCTTAGAATTGCTGTCGGTTCTCCAGTAGTAGCAGAGAAAGCTAGCATCATGCCATTTGAAGATGGCAGCCCTTTTGATGGATTATCATAAAAGCCAGAGGCAATTTTTATTACATACGAATCTGTATTACGAATATGACCAGATTTAACGTGACAGTCTCCGTTCGATTCTGGAAAGCTTAAGTGAACGACATCCCCTGTTTGCACATGGCCATTAGAAGAGGCAACATATGCGTCACTGATAACTCTTGCTGCGTTATCAAACTGAAACAGTTCTAATATTTGAGATTTATTTAGATCATACATAAAATTTAAATTCCTTATCTTGTATCATCGTAAAACTAAAACCTCATTTACGTCAGTAAAATATTTAAATATTTTTTAGGTATTCTGAAACACGGCTCAAACCCGCTCTCAATACTTCCGGATTATTGGCATAACCAACTCGGATGAAGCCTTCCATTCCCATAGCCGCTCCAGGCGTAAACATCACGCCTGTCTCCTTAAGAAGGGTTACACAAAAATCATATGATTTGATTGGCAACTCAATTTTAACTAATGCAGTTGTACCCGATCTCGGCTTCACCCACGAAAGTTTTGTTTCTCCATCCAGCCACGAGGATAGATAGTTCAAATTACCTCGGGTGATTTTGTGTGAACGCTCCAATAATCGATCAACACTCTCCAATGCGATCGTAGCAAGATAATCATCAACCATGCCAACACTAATTGTATCGTAGTCACGGTGGATCATCACATCCTCAATAACCTTATGAGAAGCTGTCACCCAGCCAAGTCTTAATCCAGCCAAACTGTACGCCTTGGACATTCCTGCCGTGCTTATTCCTTTTTCATAAATATCAGTAATTGATGCTGTCATTCCAGTTCCTTGCTGGTCAGTACCGCGATAAACTTCGTCACAAAGAATCCATGACCCAGCCTCAGCTGCTATTTCTGCGATTAGAGCAAGCATTTCCTTATCTATCAGTGATCCCGTTGGATTATTTGGGTTTGTCAATGCGATTAGTTTTGTTCCAGGAATAACAAGCTGTTTCAACTCATCTAAATCTGGCAACCAATTATTCTCTTCCCGCAATTTTAAAAAGTGCACATCGGCACCTATACTCTTCGGGATTGAAAAATGTTGTTGATACGTTGGAATAAATGAAACCACGCGGTCGCCACTTTCGACTAGCGTCTTATGTACCAACATATTAGCCCCTATCGTCCCGTGAGTAACCAGCACATTCTCAAAAGTTTGCTTCTCATATAATGCGGCTATTGCTGCTCTGAGCCGGTCAGAACCTTTAATCTCACCATAGGTCATTTTAAGGTTTAGTATTTCGGATAAATCTTTTTTGTTCTTGCCAGAAATTTGGAACAACTGATCGATTGTCAGACTTTCTACGCATGTTTCCGCCAAATTAAATTCACATTTGGTTTCCCATTCATTCATCCACATTTCGACGCCAAAAGTATCGATTTTCATCTAGCCACCCCTATATCTTGTCACCTTTATTCTGGCTTTTTTGCGCGTATATGATGAGGACAATGCTCGCCACTATTCAAAACAGGAACCATTTTTGACCATACATTAATTTGATGATCAATTAATTCTTTTCCATGCTTCTGATAAAGCTCTGACTTTTTATTTCCTGACAACCACTCAAGCTCCTTAAGCGCAACTTGTGAGTACCAGGAGTTTCTATTGACGAGTTCTACATCAACAAAACCTGCATTCTTCATTGCTTTTTCATATCTAGCTGGTGACGCCATTGCAAAATCGAGGCCCTCAGCTTTTAGATATTCTACCATTTCGGATGATGGGCTATTATCATGGCTGATCAGCCAATCTGACGCTGCAAAACATCCTCCCGGTTTCAGAACACGATACGCCTCAAGCGCCAATGCCTCTTTATCAGGAATGTGGATTATGGAATCTTTTGAAAAAACTAAATCGAACATCTCGTCAGCAAATGGTAATGGTCCCGGCTCTACTAGCTGAATTGATACTTTATCTGACAATCCATTAGCTATTACCCGCTTATTAGCTGCTTTACAAACAGGGCTTTCTACATCAATTGCAACAATGCTACTTGCACCACATTCTTGAGCCAATAATATTGCACATGCACCCGAGCCGCATCCAATATCAATTACAGATTTATTATAAACTGCAACACCGTCCAATACGCGGCGAACTTCGTCCGCACCTCCAGGCGATAAAAAGCCATCTCCCCATAAGTCTTCCAGAAAAGCTATAATCTTTTCATCGTAATGAACATCGTCGGACAATAACCGTTCCTCATATTTAAAGTAACAATTTCATTTTATTTAAATTATATACTGTAGCGAAACAACTAAAAGCACCAGCATAAATTAGAGATAAGACTCAAAATGCTAACTACTCAAAAAGTTTTTGAAAGATACGAGGATATCCGACCGCGGTTACCCCAAACAGGTTACCCTCAAAGAACAAGTGATATCGCCTCAATTTTAGAAATTTCTGATGAGATAGATGCTTTTGTTTTCGATGCATTCGGCGTTCTAAATTTAGGTAATCAGCTTATTGCTGGTGCCGATTTTGCATTAAAAGAATTAAGGTCAGCTGGTAAAGAAGTTCGGGTTTTAACCAATGCGGCAAGCTATGACAAAGCTGGAGCCGTAAAAAAATTTTCTAATCTTGGTGTTAGATTTGATACTCAAGAAATAATTACTAGCCGCGACGCCGCTATAAAAAACCTCACACCTGGATTATGGGGGGTAATTAGTGCCGCTGATGATAAACTAAATGACCTTAGCTTTAATTATATTCGATTAAAAAATGATACAAAGGCCTATGACAAAGTGGATGGGTTTTTATTTCTTTCTACAAGTGAATGGAATGCAAAGAAACACCTATTGCTTCAACAGAGCGTCTTAAAAAATGATCGCCCAGTCATTATTGCAAACGCAGACTTGGTAGCTCCAAGAGAAAGTGGCTTTACTCTAGAACCAGGGTTTTATGGCCATGAGTTGATAGATCTAGGAGCTTCTAACGTAAAATTTTTTGGCAAGCCGTACCCAGAAGTATATAGACTTGTGACAAAATCTTTATCTGGAGTCCTGGGAGAGAAGATTGCTATGTGCGGTGACTCGTTACATACCGATATTTTGGGTGCCGCCGCGCAGGGTTGGAAAACTGTTCTTGTCACAAAAGATGGATTATTTTCTGGTTTTGACACAAAGAATTATTGTGAAGAATCTGGGATTTTCCCAAATTGGCGGTTAAAACGATTAATTTAATGTGGAAATTTGCCGCACATTTTATTCATGAAGAAACAAATACAGTAATTGCAAATGTTGTCGCCATACTACCATATGCGCTTATGATTCTATTGGAGGATATTAAATGAAAATCATATTTGCTGCTACAGCAGCTTTTACCATAGCTTTATCAGGCAATGCGCTTCTAGCAGCTTGCGACGACGGAGAGATGGTTATTAAATTATCGCATGTAACCAATACCGATAAACACCCAAAAGGTATTGCGGCATCACTTCTTCAGCAACGCGTTAATGATGAAATGAACGGCAAAGCTTGTATGGAAGTTTATCCAAATTCAACACTATATAATGACAATCAGGTTCTGGAGGCAATGCTACAAGGTGACGTCCAAATGGCTGCACCGTCACTTTCAAAGTTTGAACAATTCACGAAAGTTTTTCGTATTTTTGACCTTCCATTTATGTTCAAAAACATCAATGCAGTAGATGAATTTCAAAATTCCGACACTGGACAAGCAATGAAAGAAAGTATGATACGCCGCGGACTACTAGGGCTTGCATTTTGGCATAATGGAATGAAGCAAATGTCGGCTAACAAACCACTTGAAATGCCAACAGATGCGAATGGCTTGAAATTTCGTGTTCAAAACTCTGAAGTTCTAAAAGCACAAATGGCTGCACTTGGCGGTTCACCTCAGCCAATGGCATTTTCTGAAGTTTACGGCGCACTTCAAACTGGCGTTGTGGATGGCCAAGAGAATACTTGGTCAAATATTTATGGGAAAAAATTCTTTGAAGTTCAGGATGGAGTTACCGAAACAAATCATGGGATTATAGACTATATGCTAGTTACATCAACAGATTGGTGGGATACCTTGGATGAAGGAATGCGTGATCAACTTTCGAAAATCATTGCTGAAGTTACAGAAGCACGAAACTCAGAATCTACAGCTGTTAATGAGTCTGCAAAACAAGAGATCATTAGCTCTGGCGGCGTAGTTCGCCAATTGACCTCCTCACAAAGAGACGCGTGGGTAGCCGCGATGATGCCCGTATGGGATCAATTCAAAGGAGACGTAGGCGAAGATAATATTGCTGCAGCGCAAGCAATAAATTCAAATCACTAGTTTGCTTTCCTAAGATTCCCGACCGTTGTAAAAATGGTCGGGAATATTGCACCAAAAAATATATGTCGATAGAAGGATCTTATAATGTCAAATCAAGGGTCCACTTTCAGAAAAAGGGGTCTCTCCCGAATTATCGATGAAATTGAAGAAACCATAATTGCCATTATTTTGGCGTTGATGGTCATTATCACATTTACAAACGTAGTATTACGTTATGGCTTCAACTCTGGCCTCATTTGGGGCCTGGAAATGGTTACCTTTCTTTTTGCATGGTTAGTCTTGCTTGGTATTAGCTATGGAGTTAAGAAAAAGTTGCATCTTGGCGTCGACGCTTTAATAAATATCGTCTCGACACCAACTAAGCATTTTTTAGCCTTAATAGTTGGTATTTTGTGTATTTTTTATGCATTTTTACTGCTTAAAGGTTCATGGGATTATTGGGCAAATTTTGCAAACCTACCTCAGACAACTGGAAGATGGTTTCCAACAGGGTTAGAAGAGATGAAGAGAACCTCATACCGTTCATGGTATGAAGTTAATGATATTCATATGCCTAACTGGCTGCGGTGGATCGAGCCATTAATAAATTCTGGCGACGCGTATGAAAAAATACCAAGGTTTATTCCCTACGTAATGCTGCCTGTAGGAAGCGCACTGCTACTCCTACGTTTCACACAAGCTATGTTAAAAATAATTAGAGGCCAGCAAGATACATTTATTGTTAGTCACGAGGCTGAAGATAAAGTCGAAAAAATAAAAGAAGCCAAGAGTGTAGAGGAAAGTTAATGGAAGTTGCTATTCTATTCTTCTTGGTTATTGCGATGCTTATAATCGGCGTTCCAATAGCTATATCTCTTGGTCTCTCGTCTATTATGTTTTTATTAGTGCTAAGTGACACATCCCTTGCCTCGGTAGCTCAGTCATTTTTTCAGGCAATGGCCGGGCATTACACCTTATTGGCAATCCCATTTTTTATTCTTGCATCATCATTTATGTCTACTGGTGGTGTAGCAAAAAGAATTATTCGCTTCTCCATCGCGATTGTTGGGCATTTTCCTGGTGGACTTGCAATAGCAGGCGTTTTTGCATGTATGCTGTTCGCCGCTTTGTCAGGATCGTCTCCGGCTACAGTGGTAGCAATTGGTACAATCGTAATAGCTGGAATGAGGCAGGTTGGGTATTCAAAAGAATTTGCTGCCGGGGTTATTGCAAATGCAGGTACATTGGGCATTTTAATTCCACCATCAATAGTGATGGTGGTATATGCATCAGCCACAGACGTTTCTGTTGGACGAATGTTTCTTGCAGGAGTGATACCCGGTTTACTTGCAGGCACAATGTTAATGGTGACAATCTATGTAATTGCAAAAATCCGGGGCTTACCAAAAGGCGATTGGTTAGGCTGGACTGAGGTTTTCGCTTCAGCAAGAGAAGCAATTTGGGGGCTTTTTCTAATAGTTATTATTCTTGGCGGTATATATGGGGGAATTTTCACGCCAACTGAAGCCGCTGCAGTTGCATCTGTTTATGCATTTATTATCGCAGTTTTCGTTTACCGCGATATGGGGCCACTTGCGGAGAGGGAAGGCAAACCACGGCAAAACTTAATACAAAACCCAACAGCATTAATAACAGCTTTTTTCCATAAAGATACAAGAGATACTTTATTTGAAGCTGGAAAACTAACAGTTACATTGATGTTTATAATCGCCAACGCTCTTATCCTTAAGCATGTGTTAACTGATGAACAAATACCACAACAGATTGCTGCTGCGATGCTTTCTGCAGGCTTCGGCGCTATTATGTTTTTAGTAATCGTCAATGTGATTTTACTGATCGGTGGTCAGTTCATGGAGCCATCGGGATTAATCGTAATTGTAGCGCCATTAGTATTTCCAATTGCAATAGAACTAGGAATTGACCCAATACATCTTGGAATTATCATGGTTGTAAATATGGAGATTGGCATGATTACTCCACCCGTCGGCTTAAACCTGTTTGTTACATCTGGTGTAGCTAGAATGCCGATGATGTCAGTCGTAAAGGCTGCTTTACCATTTTTGGGCGTCCTATTTATATTTTTGATCTTAATAACTTACGTTCCAATAATTTCTACATTTTTGCCAACATACTTCATGGGGCCTGAAATTATCACCAAATAACATTATTTCCATGGCTCGAGAACTATTTTTGGTGCTGCAACTTTATTCCCAAGAAGATCTTGAAAGGATCGCTCACCTTCCGAAAGTGGACGCTTCTCTATCCACTCTAGCAAACCTAGACGCCCTGTAAATAATGCTTCAGCGGTATCTTTAAAATCTTGTGCTGTATATGTGTAGGTTCCAATAAAAGTTATTTCCTGAAGGGTAATACGCCTAATATCGAGACCATCCGCATTATTGCCTAAACCAACATGTGCAATAATCCCACCAGGAGACACAAGCTGTGATGCTGCAGATCGAGTTGAGGCGAAGCCCACTGCGTCTATGACGATTGGAAATAACCCCTCAGATTTTTCCACAACGTTGGCATCTATATGATGTAGCAAATTCTCTCTTCGTAGCGGGTTGAACTCCGATATAGTCAAATCATCAATACCCATTGCTTTGAGTGCTAATGCTGTAGCTAAGCCAATAGCCCCACCACCGATTACCAAAGCTCTCTTTTCCATAGTAACGTCTAGAGCCCGAACCGCTAATTTAGCTGTATGCCATCCAACGGCCAGTGGCTCCACTAACGCTGCTTTCTCTAAGGGATAATCATTTGGCACTATTACCAAATTTTTTTCAGGCATACTCACATATTGGGCAAAAGCCCCTTCTCTGGGAGGCATAGAAATGATTTGCCTGTTAGGACAAATATTCTCTCTTCTGGCTTTACACACTAAACAATCACCACACGAAACTAGTGGGTTAATTGTAACGTGCTCCCCATCTCTCTTACCCCCACAAATAATTCCAGCAGCTTCATGACCCAAAATCAACGGAGCCGGGCGCCTTTCGTCATGACCCAAGTAGGCATGCATATCAGAACCACAAATCCCTACTGCTTTTATCTTTATAAGGACGTTGTCTTGGCTTGGGATTGGCTCAGGAACTTCACGAAAAGTAATAGCCTCAGGACCATCGTAAATAAGCGCCTTCATTTTGCTGTAAAACCTCCATCAACCATGAGGACTTGGCCAGTAACATAAGCTGATGCATCGGAACACAAAAATAACAATGGGCCATCAATGTCTTCTAATTTTCCATTTCTACCTATGCATGTTTGCATAGCATTTCGCTCAGCTCGTTCGGCATCATCAAAAACAGCCTTAGTAAGTTCAGTAGGAAAGAAGCCTGGTCCGATTGCATTAATGCATATGCCATCTTCGGACCACTCTTCTGCCATTGCCCGGGTTAACTGCACGATTCCACCTTTTGACACTCCATACGCTAGGCCACCAGGGAAAGCTCTGGTGGATTGCAGCGAGGCAAAATTCACTATTCTTCCCCAACCCCGCTCCTTCATAGCAGAGATTGCAGCTTGTGATAAAAAAAAGGGGGCTGATAAATTAATCTCAAGAGTTCTATCCCATCCATCTGAATCAACTTGATCAGCGACCTGTCTTGTATTCAAACCGGCAGCATGCACTAATATGTCTGGCATGCCGAAATCAGTTGATGCCTCTAAAACAAGACCGTCAATTTTATTGCGTTGAGCAACGTCACCCACAACAAAAGAAAAATTATTTCCAATTTCTTTTCTTAAATCTTCAAGTGCAGCTCTTCGGCGAGCAACACCTACAACTTTTGCACCCGCATCCGCTAGAACTATGGCGGCTCTTCTACCGATACCCGAACTTGCCCCCGTAACAAGAGCAACTTTGTCTCTTAAATCAAAAAGCGATTTCACATTATCCATTTGCTGTTAAATCGAATTTTTCATCTGGAAAAAACTTAGCTAACCGTACATCAGCCGTTCTTGCATGACCCTCCATACCTTCAAGCCTGGAGATACGTGCAGTTGCTTCTGCTATTGGGCGAGCACCTTCTCGCGTTGAACGTTGCCATGTAACGATTTTCATGTACTTGTGGACACTTAACCCACCTGTATAGTTAGCTGCTCCAGAAGTTGGAAGAACATGGTTTGTACCCGATGCTTTATCTCCAAATGCAACAGTTGTCTCTTCACCTAAAAATAAAGATCCATAACAGCTAAGATTTTCCAACCACCAGTCCAAATCATCAGCCTGCACCGTTAAATGCTCGGGCGCATACTCATCTGATGTCTGCGCCATTTCACCGCGATTATCACAAAGAATGACTTCGGCGTAATCTCGCCACGCGGCAAATGCGTTTTCACGGTTTGTATCTGGTAAATCTTCTATCAACCCTGGAACAAGTTTCATAACTTTTTCAGCCAGTTCTTGATCATCCGTCACAAGCCAAACAGGTGAATTATAGCCATGCTCTGCTTGGCCCACCAAATCAACAGCTACTATCATTGGATCAGCTGTCCCATCTGCTAGAATAAGACTATCGGTAGGCCCGGCGATCATATCAATACCAACACGCCCAAACAACAAACGCTTAGCCTCTGCTACAAACTGATTACCCGGACCGACCAGAATATTTGCCTTCGGCAAACCAAATAAACCAAAGGTCATTGCGGCTATCCCTTGCACACCACCCATTGCTAATATTTTATCAGCACCGCAAATATGCGCAGCATAAATTATGGCCGGAGCGACACCAACACCCGGTTTAGGAGGAGAGCATGCGATAATATTCTCGCATCCCGCAACTTTTGCTGTTGTTACGGTCATTATTGCACTAGCTATGTGACTATAGCGCCCTCCAGGAATATAACACCCTGCTGCATTTACNGGAATAGCCTTTTGCCCAGCTATCAGGCCNGGCACAACTTCCGTTTCAAAATTTGCTACGGTAGATTTTTGAGCTTTAGCAAATCTCTCTACATTCGAATGNGCAAATTNAATATCTTGCTTCATTTTTTCTGGGACTAGNTCAGTTGCNGCTTTAATAGCGTNTTTTGAAAGAATANTTTCNCCATCATAATTATCGAATTTNGNNGCATACTCTAANGCTTTTTCATCTCCTCCCACTTCGATATCACTTAAAATATCTCGTACAATTTGCTGAGTCTTAGTATCGTCGCTACGTGAATGAAGAGGNGCTTTTTTCAAGTATTTTATAGTCATTATTNTATTCCTGTAGCNGCTTTATCTGCAGCNTCATTTTTATTGTGTTGAATTGATCGATAGAAGGCAAAGCCAATCAGAGAAAATCCAATGCCACCAGTGATTAATTCAGGTACATGGAAAAGTGATTGTAAAAACATAATAACCGAAAGAGCAAATATTGAATAAAAAGCTCCATGCTCAAGATAGCGAAACTCAGCGAGTGTGCCACGTTCTACTAACATTATGGTCATAGAACGCACGTACATTGCGCCGATACCCAGACCAATCGCAATCAGCACAATATTAGTTGTCAGGGCAAAAGCGCCAATTACGCCATCAAAAGAAAAACTAGCATCTAAAACTTCAAGATATAGAAAAGCACCCAAGCCGCCACGAACCCCGATCGAGGTTGTAGATCCAGCTATTNCATCAAGNTAAGAACCCAAACCATCCACCAGCATAAAGACCAAAAGTCCAAATAGAGCAGACATCAGGAAAGATGCATGCTTTGTATCTGGTAAAAATTGGCAAATCCCAACAATCATNGANAGGACAATAACAATTTCAAAACCTCGTATTGATCCAACCCTTCGCAAATTTCTTTCTAGTCCGACGAACCAATCAACTGATTTCTCTTCATCAACAAAAAACTTTAGGGCAACCATCATCAAAAAAGTACCCCCAAAAGCAGATATCGGACCGTGGGCTTCTTCNATGATATGTGAGTATTTATCTGGATTTGATATTGCTAGATGGACTGCCGCAAAAGGATTNATCCAAGCGAATATTGCCACAATAGCAAGTGGAAAAATAATGCGCATCCCAAAAACGGCGATTAGAATTCCCCAAGTTAAAAACCTTTTTTGCCATACCGGCGTCATCTCCACCAATTTATTGGCGTTAACGATCGCGTTATCGAATGAAAGAGCTATTTCCAAGGCCGCCAGTATTCCTCCAATAATTAGAAATCCTATAAGCCCGGAGAAAGTACCTGTCGTTACCCAACCCAGCCAACCTGATAAAGTCAGCCCAATTACGGTGACTATTATTGGCCATTTTTGATAAGATAAAGCTGATCTAGTCATCCAAGCGCCCTATTGTCCAAAAACTTGGTTTGGCAGCCAAAGAACAATTTGAGGAAAAATAAAAATGAGTATCAGTCCAATCAATTGAATTACCATGAACTGCATCATTCCCAAATATATATCCTTGAGATCCCAGTTTGGCACAACGCCCTTAAGAAAGTATGCTGAAAGGGCCACTGGCGGTGATAACCATGCGGTTTGTAGGTTAACCGCAACTAAAATGCCAAACCAAACCATCAAATCATATTGGTTTAATCCATGAACATCTAATGACAAAACCGTTGGGAGTAGGATGGGCACCACGATTAAGACTATCGGCACCCATTCCAATGGCCATCCCAGTAAAAAGATTAGTGCCATAATTAAGATCAAAATTAAGTAAGGCGACATGTCCATGCCCAACAACATTTCAGTCATCATCTTTGGGGTTCCAAGAGACGAGAACTCTGCACCAAAAAAGTTTGATGCCGCCACTAAGAACATAATCAGAACTGTTATTTCTAGTGATTTAACCAAATTATCAAAAAAGCCAGGAATGGTAAATTTCCTGTAACCAATGGATAGGAGGATTGCTCCAAATGCACCCATTGCTGCGGCTTCCGCCGGAGTTGCAAAACCAAGTAAAATTGAACCTAAGGCGAAAGAGATCAAAATTGTTGGTGGCATTAACCCGGCAAAAAATTCATCCCATATTTCTGAAAACTTAAAACGATCATTTGCATCTCTTCTGTAAATTGGAAGCCCTAATGCTGACAAAAATAACGTGAATACAAACAGTAATAGTGAAATAGTAGGGTTGGCCGTGGTCCAGCTAAGATACAGCATATATAAATGAAATAGGATCACTATTGGAAGGGTAAGTCTAAGGACATTAAGGTCCCGATATGCCCGATGAGCCGCAAGCATAACAGCTATAAGAACAAGTAGTCCTCCAAATGGAATGAAACCTCCAAACGCTCCTCCAAGACCGAGACCAAACACTCGGCAAATTGTGAGAATACCAAGAGATATTAGAGCAACTTCGGCACCATAGAAATCAGATGTTTTTGGTTGAACTGAACTTGGAAGAATTGGGCCGAGATTTGGATTAAGCCAACACCGACCCAAGGTATATAGTAAATATAGTGACGCCAGTAATGCACCGGGTATAAATGCACCACGAAACAGATCTAATGTTGAAACTTCCAAAACTGGACCCATTACAATAAGCATAATTGATGGTGGAATTAAAATCCCCAGCGTGCCACCGGCCGTAATTGTGCCTGCAGCAAGTTGTACATTATAGCCGGACCTACTCATCGTCGCCCCTGCCATTATTCCCAGCAACGTCACCGATGCGCCAACGATNCCAGTCGCTGCGGCGAAAATTGTGGAAACAATCAAGACAGCAATATACAGTGACCCACGCACACGNGCCATTATCATCTGAATCGACGAAAATAAACGCTCCATAAGCCCAGCCGCCTCCATAACAATACCCATCAGGATGAATAGTGGAACTGCCATCAACTGGTCATTGAGCATTGTAGAGTTAGTATTTANCGTCATCAAAAGTGTTGTAAGTTTAAAGTTTGATCCCCAAATACCAAAGATAAATGCTAAAAAAATCAGCGTGAACGAAATAGGGAAACCTATAAAGATCACAAAAATCATTGCAGCTAACATAATCAAACCAATTATAGGTTTAGACAAACTAGGTCGCGACGACATGGCGTCCGTGAACCATTCTCCACCAGGNGTTATATCTGGNGTAAATACCGCCAAAACAAGCCAAAGCAAAATAATGAAATAAAAAGGTAATGAAAATACAAAATATTTCTCACGCTCTTTACCCATTTTGTGAAATGAACGAAAAAGTTCTGGCAATCCTTGAAGCAACAGTAAAAAACCCCCAACAGGCATAGCCAATCGAGCCGGCCACAAAAGAGGTTCCCAGGGACTGTCAAACGCCGTTTCACCCGTTCTGTATGCTAATTCCCAATATTGAGCTGCAATAATTGTAAAAAAAATCATCGCAGGAATGAAAAATAGCATATACAGGAGTGAATCAACCGTAGCTTGGGTCTTATCAGACCAATTTCTGTATAGAAAATCAGCACGGATATGAACACCTCTCATGAGGCCATACCCAGCCGCTCCCATGAACAATACGCCTGATATCATTCGACTTATATCATATGCAAAAACAGTCGGCCCTAACCCCAATGCTCGAGCTGTATCGTCCCAGCCATTGCTTGCCATAATACCAAACGAATTTCGTGCAATGACCTCAAATACTACAACCCCAATTAAAGGGATCATTAAAAGGCATAAAACTTTTCCTGCCCAGTCATTTAAGAGATCAATAGCTCCGGTGATGGGCCGTTGCCATGAGGTCATACCCTCAGGTGTTTCACCGGGTTTTTCTTTCCGCCTTTCGGCAATCAGTTCGTCTGCAATTTCTAAATCTGCTGGGTCAACTTCATCAGCCATATCCCATACTCCCTTTATTCGACTACCCTTTTAGAAGGGAGAAATTCTTGTTCAGGAAAATACTACCGTACTTACCAAAAAAAGAAAGGAGCGGGNCCAACTTGGCCCCGCTTATGATAATAAAATTTACTTTAGAGTGTCAGCGTGAGCTCTACCCAAACTTGCATTTGAAGTTTGCGCACCAGCCCAAAATGGTACCACTATGTCTGCAAAGTCTTTTTGTGATTGCCAGACCTCTGCAAAGAACTCATCCTCTGCAGCTGCTTCCTCAAGGAGTTTTTTGGCTGCCGCCATATACTCGGTAAAGTAATCAGCTGGTGTGTCTTCTAAAATTACCCCATGATTTTCTGTGAGGTCTTTAAGAGCAGCACCGTTTGTTCCTATCCGGTAGGACTGTGATTTTGACAAAGATGCATTTGCTGCAACTTCCAATGCTTTTTTCTCAGTAGCTGAGAGACTATCATAAACGTCTCCATTAAGATAGAAGTCAGCATTCACAACAACCTGATGAAGCCCTTGTAGGTAATAATGCTTCAACACTTTCTGAAAGCCAAAAACAGAGTCTGGTTGTGGACAGCACCACTCAGCAGCATCAATTGCACCTTTTTCAAGTGCTGGTAAGATATCACCACCACCCATAGCAACAGCAGCAACGCCAATTTCATTGTAAGCAGCGCCAACCATACCTGGAGGGGCACGAAAACGTAGCTTACGGAAGTCATCCATCGTCTCAATTTTACTCGGAAACCAACCAAGTGCCTCTGGACCAACTGGCTGCAACATGAAGCCTTTGACGTTTACACCCATTTCATCCCAAAGTCGGTCGTAAAGTTCTTTACCACCGCCATACTGAAACCAAGCCAGGAAAGACATCGCGTCTAAACCGACTCCGGCACCTGCAATAGGAGCACCAAATAAATTGGCGGCAGGATGTTTGCCACCCCAGTAATGGGTCCAAGCAAACCCACCTTCGACCAGACCTGCGTCTACTGCATCCATAATATCACGAGGTCCAACTACAGCACCCGCTGGTAAAATTTCAATTTTAACAGAACCACCTGTCAAACCCTCAACATCGTCAGCAAAGCTTTGAAGCATAAATACTTCATCGCTAGAGTTACCGAGCACTGATTGTATACGAATGACAGTTTCGGCTGTCGCTGATGTGGCCAAAAGTGCTAAAGCTGTTGCTCCAGCTGCCACAGATTTTAAACTGAACATGTTCTTCCTCCCATAGTTCATCGCCCTCTCTGTTTGATTTAAAAGCTGCCAAGTCGAAGGCTTTACTTGGCTCTTATTAAAGATGCGAAGAGCACCCTTATTCGAATTTTAAAATTGGCAATTAAGCCTCCTTCAAAATTAAATTACTTGCTTTTTCACCAATCATTATTGCTGGTGCGTTAGTATTACCACTCGTTATTCTTGGCATAATAGAAGCATCAGCAACGCGCAGACCTTCTACCCCTTTTACTTTTAAATTTGGGGTGACGACGGCCATGTCATCAGTCCCCATTTTACACGTTCCAGTTGGATGATAAATTGTTACAGCAGTGCGCCGTATCCAATCCAATGTGGCATCTTCATCATTTATATGAATCCCAGAACCCGGTGAATGCTCTTCCGTTACACTCGCTCTCAGAGGTTGGCATGCTGCTATTTCTCTAGCAATCCTAACGCCTTTTACAATGGTTCTACAGTCTGTGTCAGTAGATAAATAATTTGGATGGATTTCTGGAGCGTCCAAGTAATTAGGTGACTTCAATGATAGATGACCCGTACTTTCTGGCCGTAACTGCAGCACAGAGGCTGTAAATGCAGAAAAGTTGTGTGTTACTTTTGAAGGCATATCAGCGCTAAATGGCTGAATATGGAACTGAATATCGGGTGTCTCTAAGTGAGCTTCTGTTTTGAGGAAACCAGTTCCTAAGCTGGCAGCCATCGTCATTGGGCCACGCTGAGTTAAAATATATTGCAAACCAATCAATGCTTGCTTGAAATAATTACTGGTCTCAACATTTATTGTGCTCAGGTTTGTTTTGAAAACTGGACGAGCCTGTAGGTGATCCTGTAAGTTTTTACCCACACCTGCAAGGTCACTTTTGACTTCTATTCCAAGNCTTCGAAGTTCGTGTCCGGAACCTACGCCTGATAGCATAAGTATTTGAGGTGACCCTATAGAACCAGCTGACAAAATAATCTCTCGTCTAGCTAAAATTAAATTTATATTTTTCCCATTGGAGACTTCGACAGATACAGCCCGTCCATCGAGTATATTTACTTTCTTTACCTGTGAACCTGTGACTACTTTAAGGTTTGGTCGCCGTTTGGCTGGGGAAAGATATGCTGCTGCTGAAGAACAGCGTCGGCCTCCCTTCATAGTGAGCTGAAAATGACCAACACCCTCTTGGTCNGTNCCGTTATAGTCNGGATTACGCCTATAACCAGCATTTACAGCGGCATCTACCCATATATCTACAATGTCACGCTCTAATCGAGAGGGCTGNACAGACAGAGGCCCATCGTTTCCCCGCAATCCGGTTTTATCCTCGCCCGACCAGGCCTCTGATTTTTTGAAAAAAGGCAATACTTCGTCCCACGACCATCCATTACAACCGAGTTGTGCCCAAGTATCNAAATCTTGAGGTTGTCCACGCACATAGAGAAGCCCATTTAGCGAGCTTGAACCACCTAAAACTCTGCCCCTAGGCCACGGAATTGATCTGCCTGAAATTCCTGGGTCATTTTCAGTTTCATAGCACCAATCATAAGTTGGGTTTCCCATTGTTTTAAAATATCCAACGGGGACGTGTATCCAAGGATTCCAATCTGAAGGCCCAGCTTCAAGCAANCCGACTGTGTATCGACCACACTCAGAAAGACGATTNGCTAATGCGCAACCAGCCGAGCCAGCGCCAACAATCACGTAATCAAACTCCATAAACCCCCGGATATCAAAAAATGAGACTTTTTTTCTCGATTATTGCAAAATAATACGTTACAACGAATCTATAGGAAAGCAATAGTTTTATTTGGGACTAACAATGAACGCCGATGATAGAATAGCTACAAATCTCAGAACCCTAATGATTTTAGAGGTGCTNGGCAAAAATAATAGAGCTATGACAGCAACTGAGATTAATGCTTCACTGGGACTTCCGAAGCAGACTGTGCACCGTTTATGTGCAACTCTTGAAAAAGAAAATTTTTTGACCCGTCAGGGTAACTCAAAACGCTATTTACCCGCCCGACGATTGCGAGATCTTGGTGCTGGATTACTTTATACATCCAGGGACCACATAACACGTAGACAAATTTTAAAACACGTAGCCGAACAAGTACGAGAAACNGTAAATTTCGCCGTTCCAGAAGATAACGGGATGAACTACATAGATCGTGTAGAGACAGATTGGGCGTTCAGAATTCAATTACCTATCGGAACTAACGTGCCATTTCATTGTACAGCAAGTGGAAAGTGCTTTTTGGCAAGTTTGAGCAAAAGAGAAACAAACGGAATTTTATCTTCGCTGAAACTTGATGCACTAACGGATAAAACGCACGTNACAGTTGAAGCGCTCATGCAAGAGCTCAGTGAANTAAAAAGACAGGGTTATGCTTTAGATAGAGAAGAGTTTATGGAGGGTATGATCGCTATCGCCGTTCCAATAAAAGACAAAGAAGATCGTTTCGTGGGAGCATTAGCATTTCATGGCCCAACTCAACGTATCTCAATCGAAAACGCGGTTTCAAGAAAAGATACATTACTTAATGCCTCTCAAAAATTACAGGAACATTTATTTTAAATCTCTACTTTTAACGCTGCCGCATTGAACTCCGCTACCGCCTCTATTGTTAAATCATCATTTACCAGCTCATCTGCAATATGGGGTGCAATTGTAAAATATAAATGCCCTTTTGCCGCAAGTTTCGCTATTTGATCGACACACCGAATGGAAGCGACAAGTATCTTACATTTATTATCTGAATAGTTTGCAAAGTCTTTCATTTGAGACAAATGATGAAAAGCATCGAGACCGGACTCTTCCATACGGCCATAATATGGTGCTATATAATCGGCACCAATAGCATCCGCTATAATGTATTGTTTTGCGTTATAGCATGCTGTCATTAAGACCGAGAGACCCATCTTTTTTAACTCAGGCACCAATCTGACACCTTCTTTTGTCAGGGGTACTTTAATTACTAATTTTAACTTAAAATTTTCTGCTTCGTCTTTTCGTTGAGCAGCAAAACTAATAGCCTCCTGATCACAACTTGGTATCTGAACATGAAACTCTTTTACATTTAGCTCATCTGCAATGGTCATCTTTGATCGCCAATTTATCGTGGGATAAAATAAACCAGCTCTTTCGGCCAAAATAGGATTTGTTGTGATGCCACAGAAGAGACTTGTTGGCATCCATTTCTGCCAAGATTTTATATCAAAGGTATCTAAATACAATTTCACTCAATTAAACTTTCCATAANTTTCANCNNTNAGATACATTACCATTGTATAGNTANTAAAATACAGAAATGTTTCTNAAGTNNTTGAANGGATCAATTTATTNANACNAGANCNTGACCCTTGCTACTTAAACTANCTACTCTGNATGANTNAANAGTATAAGTCACGTAANCCTAAAATAAACTTTTTACGCTAANCNNGTNATNTANAAGATNAGGACAANTANGATAGTTTANATCTTNCGCGNCAGAAAACNCGCNANCCAGCNGNTATGTATCCTTTCAAAGTTNCNTTTNAGCTCTATTTTNTTCATNAGNGAGGGTANCAATGGTTCTTAANNTAAANNCAATACAAAAATCGTTTCGGACAAATGAAGGCGAAGTACCTGTCCTTAGCGATATTAGCTTAAATCTATTGGCTGGGGAGACGCTTGCTCTTCGGGGGGAATCCGGCAGTGGTAAAAGTACCCTTCTGCACATCGCGGGAGCATTAGAATTACCTGATGGGGGAAGTGTAGAAATAGCAGGTCGAGATCTATCAAAGATGGATGACGCTGAGAGAGCCGCTGTCAGGCGCAGGGATGTAGCTATAATATTTCAGCAATTCAATTTAATTCCATCATTAACTGTTGCCTCGAACATAACCTTTCAGGCTAATTTATCAGGGCCAGTAGATAAAACGAAGATAGAAAAAATCGTATCCGCCCTAGGCCTGGCAGACCAAATGAAAAAATACCCTGAGGCCCTGTCTGGTGGACAACAGCAAAGAGTTGCTATTGCTAGGGCCTTGGTCGCAGAACCTAAATTACTTTTGGCTGATGAGCCTACGGGAAACCTAGACGAAAAAACTGCGCAAGCAGTGCTTGAGCAGATGTTAAAATTGGTCGCAGAGACTGACACTGCTTTAATGGTGGTTACTCACTCTCAAAATGTTGCAGCAAGAATGGATAGGCAACTTCTATTAATAGAAGGAAAGCTGCAGTGATGGTTTCATGCCTTTCGGCTCTTCTATCTCATTGGCATAGAAACCCACTGCAACTGTTTGCGTATTTATCAGGTGTCGCACTCGCTACTGCTCTCTGGTCCGGAGTACAAGCAATCAATCTCGAGGCAAAAGCGAGCTATAAAGCTGCAGCTCAGACCTTAGGTGAAGGTCAATATGATTTAATTCGGCCAAAGCAAGGTAAAACCATTTCGATGGCCGATTATATTGCACTTAGAAAATCGGGATGGTTAGTATCTCCAGTAATTGATGGATATTTTGATAATGTCCGACTTATAGGCATGGATCCGCTCACGTTACCCTCATCTTTTCTATTCGCAAATTCAAACCTGACTAACTCCATTAGCAACAATGATTTACTTGAATCATTAATAACAAATAAAAATACAGCAAAAAACTTAGTGTCATATACACAGGTAATATTTGATCAAAATGTTGCCCCAGGCATCGCAGTTGGAGATGTAAGTTTAGTCCAAAAACTGTTAAAATATGACGAGATTAGTTACCTGATCATAAATCCAGAACAGCCATTGGTGCAAAGACAACTAAAAGAAATAACGCCACATTTGAATATACAGAGCATCAAACAGATGACAGATGTCTCTCAACTTACTGACAGTTTCCATTTGAACCTGTCAGCATTTGGCTTGCTGAGTTTTGCAGTTGGTTTATTTATCGTTCATAGCACAATTGGCCTGGCATTTGAGCAACGACGAGCGATGATACGCTCAATGAGATCTATGGGGCTATCGCTACGAACACTTATTATTTTAGTGACAATTGAAATGATATTCTTTGCCACGATCGGTGCCGTTATTGGGATAATTTTAGGGTATTTAATGGCAGGCCTTTTGCTGCCAGATGTCGCAGCAACTTTGCGCGGCCTGTATGGTGCAAACATTTCTGGAACATTACAATTGAGACTAGATTGGTGGGTTTCAGGTTTGCTAATTGCCCTACTCGGAACTGCATTAGCCATATCATCACAGATTTGGCAAATAACTAAGTTGCCTATTTTAGCTAGCTCAAAACCTAGAGCTTGGATGCTTGTCACAACATCATATTTTAATTTTCAGATGAAAATTGCAGTTGTATTACTTACGCTAGGTGGCTTTTGTGCGATACTATTTGATGGATTAATAGCTGGATTTGCTCTTCTTGGCGCTTTGCTAATCGCTGCTGCAGTAGCTCTACCAGGTCTATTAGCATGGTGCCTAAGACAACTTCAAAAATATGCCAAAGCACCCCTATGGAGCTGGTTTTGGGCTGACACAAGACAGCAGTTACCGGGCTTAAGCCTTGCACTAATGGCGCTATTACTTGCTGTATCAGCTAACATAGGTGTCTCAACTATGGTATCGAGTTTCAGATTAACATTTACAAGTTTTTTAGATCAACGGCTCGCACCAGAGCTTTTTCTACAAGTGGCTAATGAAGATCAAAGTATCAAATTAACCAATTTTCTTTCTGAAAAAGGAGTTGAGGTATTACCACTCATGTCTACTGAGACGACTATATCCCAACAACCTGTTGAACTGTTTGGCATTAAAATTGGAGATACCTATAGAAATAATTGGCGTTTTCTTGAGGCAATTGAAAGTCCATGGAATACCATACTGTTAGGAAAAGGGATCATTGTTAATGAACAATTTGCACGCCGCACGAACCTCTGGGTGGGTGATCAAGTAGCGATAGATCTTAACTTTACACTTCCAATAGCGGCCGTTGTAGGGGACTACGGTAATCCTAAGGGACAGGTCATCATTACTGAAGAAATTTTTAGTACTTTATACCCTAAATTATATCCAGCCAGATTTGGTATCCGCACTAATGAACCAACTGAACTTCAATATCAAATCATCACCCAAATCGGTATCGATAGCGATTCAATAATAGATCAAAAATCACTGAAAGCATTTTCTATGGAAGTATTTGAAAGAACGTTTCTTGTGACATCTGCCTTAAATATCCTGACACTTGGAGTAGCTAGTTTTGCTATTTTAATGAGTTTGCTTACACTCGCAGATAGACGAATACCACAGCTTGCACCAGTTTGGGCACTTGGTCTTACTCGTTCACAAATTGGAAAATTAGAGCTATTGAGGGCGGTACTATTAGCGTNATTTGTTGTGATTTTTTCTCTACCAACCGGTTTAATACTTGCATGGGTGTTATTGAACGTGATCAATGTCAAAGCGTTNGGCTGGCAATTACCAATGTTTCTATTTCCGGCTGAATACTTTAAGTTAGGTTTTTATGCAGTTGTTGCTGCATTCCTTGCTGCATCATGGCCTAGCTTCAGGCTGATTAGAACACCTCCAAGTGATTTATTAAAGGTTTTCGCCAGTGAACGTTAAGGTTTTATTTTTATTAGTTTTTTTACCTTTCAATCTTTTAGCNCAAAGCTTTTCAGGTTTGGGAAGTACTGCAGATGGTTTTGCTAATCCCACACCTAATCCGAACTTTAACTTTCCTCTAGATCATGGGCCACATGACGAATATCGGATCGAGTGGTGGTATCTGACGGCAAATTTATTAAGTGAGGACCAAACTCCATTTGGAATACAGTGGACCCTTTTTCGCACAGCACGTTCACCAGATAAAGAAAATGGCTGGAGATCTAATCAAATATGGTTTGCTCATGCCGCAATAACTACTCCTAAGGAACATTTCACAACAGAGCGATTTGCCCGCGGTGGTATCGGCCAAGCTGGCGTAAGGGTCGACCCATTTGAGGCATGGATTGATGAGTGGAGTTTGAGTGGTGAAAATTTTGAAAAATTGAATTTAAGTGCTGCAGGACCAAATTTCGCTTATGATATGTCTCTAGAGGCGGAAGGTCCTTTAGTATTTCACGGCGATAATGGTTACTCCGTCAAATCGTCTGAGGGNCAAGCCAGTTACTACTATTCNCAGCCTTTTTTCAAAATAAAAGGTAANCTNACTCTTCCAGANGGAGATATATANGTNGAGGGAGATGCTTGGCTTGATCGTGAGTGGTCATCNCAGCCCCTTTCTGAAAANCAAACGGGTTGGGANTGGTTTTCGCTGTCATTAAACAATGGGGCAAAATTAATGGGTTTTCAACTTCGNCAAGTTGATGGATCAACGTNTAGCTCCTCATCCTGGATNGAGCCCGACGGATCAAAGNTCTCATACGGTAANAACGAATTTGTCGCCNTNCCACTGAATTTACATANTGTGGGTTCAACAAAACTACCGACTGAGTGGCACTTGTCACTAAAAGAGAAAAAAGTTGACGTGATAGTTCAAGCAATCAATCCAGATTCTTGGATGAATCTTTCCGTCCCATATTGGGAAGGTCCAGTCGATATTACTGGGAGCCATACAGGAAGAGGTTATTTGGAAATGACGGGCTATTGANCTTAATNGAATATTCATCTGCGCAACGACATTAAAGGTCGCNATTCGAAGAGATTATNANNGNANANCAGTAGANATTATTTACNAATTACAACAAACGGTAAATCACAATGCCCAANGTAAGTTTCACAGCAATGAANGATGGTACTCNTGAAGATTACGAGATCTTAGCAAAATTAGAAAAACCATTTTTAGCCCTGACTGCAGATCGAATTTTGACGGAATTACGTCAATCGGGAGAAACTACTCTCGAGGGATATCAGATTACCAGGCTAGAGCATGCTTTGCAGTCAGGCACCCGAGCAATGCGCGATGGTGCCGATATAGATTGGATTGTTGGGGCTCTGCTTCATGATATTGGTGACGGTCTAGCACCACAAAACCATGATCGTATGTCGGCAGAGGTGATCAGACCATTTGTTAGGTGGGATGTAGCGTGGACAGTTGAACATCATGGTATATTTCAGATGTTGTACTACGCTCACCATTATAACTGGGATCGCAATGCACGGGACAGATTTCGTGACCACCCAGTATTTAAAAACTGCGAANAGTTCTGTGAACGCTGGGACCAGTCAAGCTTTGATCCAGAATATCCTATGGAACCACTGGACACTTTTGAGCCNATGGTCAAAGAANTCTTCAACAGGAAAGCCTACGATCCAAAGATCATTCGTGAGGGATATGTTTCATCACTCACTGGATAAAGTAAAAGTGGGGTTAAGGGCTCGATTAGGTTTGCTAAAAGCTTTATAAAGTCCACCCACACTCGATATTTTTTTAGAGTTTGGNGCCATGGTATATATTGCATGTTTGTTTACAGACGGATACTTCCATGGTCGTATCATGACTATTTCTAGATAATAATGAGGGAAACATGCCAATATCAGAGAACGATCTTGCCGACGCAAGACAAGCCTGGGGTGATGGTCTAATCGAACTTTCGAGAATATTTGAATTTGATGGTGTAGAAAAAGCTCGATCCTTCGCAAACGAACTTTTAGACAAATTATATGGTTTTGATCTCGGACCAATACTGTTCAAGCCAACTTTAAGCGGCGGCNCGAAAACGTTCCGNAATGATAGAGAGGGAGCTTTATCCTACTTTGTNGGACAAAATCCNGACTTCCCTAACGANACAGGGTTTGNAATTAAGTATTGGAGAGAAGTTCACTTCAATCCTGGTNANTCATATATTGATGGCTCTGTCGGTATGTGGATGGGCTGGGTAACTTTNATNGATAAAAATGGTNATATTACGAAAGTTGATAAGAGCTGGGGNTACAAANAAGATAANANTGGCAAACTTAAAATAGTGCTNCATCATTCGTCTATTCCTTATGNNGNATANNCCTAGNATTAANTNCAAANNNTNTTTTTTTGATATANCNGAAGAGTAANATTAGAAATGGCAATTAANTTTTCNCGAAGTGACTTCCCTNAAGGAGTTTNTATTTGGAACAGCNACAGCCGCTTATCAAATNGAAGGCTCTGCATANGGTCAGTGTGGGCCATCNCATTGGGATACCTTCGCAGCAACACCTGGTAATGTAGCTAATGGAGAAAGTGGCTCAATAGCATGNGATCATTTTCATCGTTTTGAACAAGATCTCGATCTAGTCCAAGCGTGTGGTTTTGACTCCTATAGATTTTCCACTTCGTGGGCGCGGATAATGCCTGACGGGCGGAACATAAATGAAGAAGGTTTAGATTTTTACGATCGTTTAGCGGATGCAATTTGTGCACGAAATTTAGAACCAAACCTAACGCTTTATCATTGGGATTTACCATCTGCATTGGCTGATATTGGCGGGTGGGCAAATCGAGATACACCAGAACGGTTTGTCGATCATACCAATGCCGTAATTCAACGCATTGGCGATCGAATGGAAGCTGTTGCAACAATTAATGAGCCATGGTGTGTCGCCTGGTTAAGTTATTTTCTTGGACATCACGCGCCAGGCTTACAAGATATCCGCGCAGCAGCGCGTGCTATGCATCATGTCTTATTAGCTCACGGGCTATCAGCTGAGGCAATAAGGTCAGCGGGAGACTCAAAGCTTGGAATTGTCCTAAATCTAACTGAAGCTCAATCCGTTAGTACTGACCCATCAGATCTAGTCGCACAGGAACGACTGGATGGGATCCATAACCGTTGGTTTTTGGATGCCATAATTAAAGGCCTATATCCTGAAGATATTCTCAAAGAACTGGGTAAATATATGCCAGCAGATTTTGAAGAAGATATGAAGTTAATTTCTGCGCCAATTGATTGGCTTGGGATAAATTATTACACACGCGGGATAGTTGCTTTTGATCCTGGCGCACCTTGGCCATCAATAAAAAATATCGATGGGCCATTGGAAAAGACGCAGATGGGTTGGGAAATCTATCCTGATGGCCTTAAAAACTTACTAGTGCGCCTTAGTCGCGATTATACTGGGAAACTTCCACTAATGATCACTGAAAACGGAATGGCAGCGGCCGATCAAGTAAAAAATGGGTCCGTATGCGACGGCGCTCGCTCTGATTATATTTCTGCCCATCTGGGAGCCTCAAAAGCAGCAATTGATGCAGGAGTGAATTTGAAAGGCTTCTTCTATTGGTCACTTCTTGATAATTTCGAATGGGCCTTCGGATACGGGAAACGCTTTGGACTGGTTCATGTAGACTATGAAACACAAAAACGAACACCAAAATCATCTTACCATGACTGGGCTGCATCTTTAAAATCGTAAAATCAATATTTTTCTATTGTGGAAAAAACTCCCTTAAACGAATAATACAAAATTACTACTTGTATAAAATAATGTGGTCTAAATAAGTTTGCTCTAATGTTGGAAAATTATGAAATTAAAAGCTTTGGAGACGGAGTAACTCGAATTCGAGAGAAAATCATCTCAGCTGAGTGGCGGTGTAATATCTGGCATATTCAG